>NZ_CAUQJB010000028.1:0-60988 GCF_963518325.1 uncultured Vagococcus sp.
TCCCTTATCTCTATAGACGAACGTCTTAAGAATAACGGCTCTTCGCTTCGCTTCGGTGTCCCTTATCTCTATAGACTTACGTCTTAAGAATAATGGCTAAAGCATTAAGCATAGGGGCCCTCCTTTACTCTTTTTTCTCTTTTTTCTCTTTTTTCTCTTTTTAACTCAGTTTGACGTGTTTTATTTAACTCTCTGGTTGTCTCCTTTTAGAACGGCGATAATTTGTGCGTCCATCTCTTCCATGCCTAGTCCTGTGATATATGAGGTGGCTACGATGGCTGGAATCTCATAGGTGGTTGGTAAAATGGTGGTTGAAATGATTAAGTCTGCGTCTTTTTGTAATGATTTGGCTTCAACAATTTTTATTTGTTGAATGTCTGCCTCAATCTGGTTATCTTTTAATAATTGTTCGATTCGATTCATCACAACGGTTGATGTGGCTATCCCTGCTCCACATGCTACTAATAGTCTTTTTTTATTCATTCTAATCGTTCCCTTCGACTTGTATTTTTTCCAGTGCACTTAAGACGTCCTTGATGCTCTTTTCTTGCATAATTTCTTTAACCAGTTGTTCATCTTGAATCACTTGCATCAGTGTTTGAAGAACCATCAATTGATTGTCGGCTTTTGTTAAGCCTAAAATAAAAACCAATCTAACGGGCACTTCCACTTCGATATTATCCATGGATTTAAACGAAACGGGTTCGTTTAATGTGGCCACGGAGATAAACTGTTCTGTGATGTATTCCGGATCAGTATGAGGGATGGCCACGCCATAATTCCCTAAGTTCAAGCCAGTCGGAAAGTTGCCTTCTCTCTCTTTCAGTTTTTCCACGAACTGTCCTGTTCCAAATCCTCTAGCCGAGATTTGCCCGCCAATGTCGTCAAACAACGCATCACTGCTTGCGTAACTTTTATTTAAGAACACGAGTTGTTGATTCAAGAATTCAATCATATTTATAATTCCTCCAGCTTTCGATAGTGATACGAATTAATTTGTTGCGCAATTTCCCTGATGGGCTGTTTTTTCATTGTCTCTAAAAATAACTGGTCTTCAGCTATTTCTAGCAACTCAATTAAGGCGTTAAAATGAGCTTTTTTATTAGGTGAGGCGATCATCACGATGTGCGAAACCGCTTTATCTTCATAGCTTAAGGGTTCCTCTAAAACCAGTAAACTCATGCCCAACTTTGTAGTAGGCTCAGGGCTAGTGTGAGGGATGGCAATATTCCCTCGCAAAACAATGCCACTTGTTAGTTTAGGTTGCTCGGACTTAATCGTTGAAAGATAGGTCTGACTGATGATGCCATTTTCCAACAATGGCAGGCTGACAATCTCAAGGGCCTGATGCCAATCTTTAACTGCTTCTCTCTTTAAAATGTGGCCTTCATGAATTAAAGTTGCTAGATTCGCACTGTTAGTCTCCTTTGACTCCCTCTTTGGGTTAGTGTTGACAGGAGAGAATACCGCCAACAGCTCTTTTCTCATCTTCTCCCGATCTAACTGTTTGGCGTGTTTTTCTGCTGTATGAATAATATCTTCAATAGTAATGTCAATCCCGCTAAACTGATATAAGACGGACATTACTTTATTGCGAATATTAATCACATCTAAGTCTTTCGATAAGTCAGATACAAAAAAGACTGGCTTGACTGACTCCAATGGCAGTGAGGTGAAAATTAAATCGTAGGGGTTCGTTGTTTCTCCCATCTCTTTTAGTGACATAGGTGGGTAAAAAAATAACTCTGGGAATATTTTTTTTAATGAATTTTCCAGCAAATTGGAAAATGATAACCCATTTTGACACACAATAATGGCTCGGAATTTCGCATCTAGCTGATTGGACTGTTCAATCAAATGACCTCCGATTAGCATCGATAAAAAACGGGTCTCCACCTCAGGCAGTTCCACTCCCAAATATTGGACAAGAGGGACCTTGGATTCATTGATTAAATTGTGAATGGCTTCATAGTCATCGTCTAAAGTAGGCAATCCTTTATAATCAGTGGTCAATTGGTATTTAATCCGATAATAAGCTGGTTTAAAATGAATAAATATTTTATCAATCAAGCGCTCCTTATTACTTAGGCTCGTGAATGCCACCCGCTCAAATTCGTCAACAAAGGCAATGATGGCTTCCCGTAACTGAGGTAGTTCTTCGACTAGGGGCTGTTCTGTTTGGTAAACATTGCTTGATAATAAATGAAGCGTAAAATACAATTTTTCTTCTTCTGATATCACTGTGTCTTGGATTAATACTCTCACGGCATCAAATTCTCTTGTATCTGCTAGCTCGTGGTAATCGATAAAAAAGATTCCAGTAACATCGTGGCCCAGTTCAATTCGAAATAAAATCCCCATAATGATGTATGGCAAGACAGTTGTTTTCGTATCAACAAAGGACAAGTCTAGCTTTTTTTCGACTTTCTCTAAATTTCGGTAAATCCCTTCAAACCTCTCCTCTGAGATTTTCATAAAGTACTTTAAGTAGCGCTCCCCATCTAGTTGATTCATCACATAATTGATCAGATGAATCATGATATTGCGTATATCCCACTCTTTGCCCCTTATTTCATATCCTGTTAATCGGGAGTAGTGAATGCTTAGCTTAAAAGGGTCCATTATTTTTTTTGCTTGCCTTAAATCGCTTAGGACGGTATTTTTACTTATTTTGAATTCATAGGTGAAAAAATTAATGGAAAAGTCGGCTTGGCGAACTAACATGATCAGAATCATAATGGCAGCTCGATCAGCAGAATCCGAAACAAAAAGCGTCTCAGAACTTGTGGTACTAGATTTAAATAAGCCATAGATTCGTTTGTCAATATTAAATTTACCTTGAGCTGTCCTGGTAATGATGGGGATATTTCTATCCATTAACACGTCATTCATCTTCTTAATTGAATAGTCAACTTGCCGTACGGTGAGATTATGCCGTTCTCTTAACTCGTCGATTGTCAGACTGTCGTTTTTAACGATATCCGACAATAACAGTTTTGATCGATCATCGACTTTCATTTTATATTCCCCCTAACACTTTTTAGTATAAACGATACTTGGTTCGTTTTGTTCACGCTTACATCCCAATTGTTTGTGTCGTAAAAAAACAAAAATGAGCTGAGCCCCTCTCGTACTTGTGATTGATCACAAATCAAAAGAAGGACAGCCCTCTAGCCTTCCTGTCATGTTCCTGATAATTCACAAACAAACAAAAGATTAAATAACTATTATACCAATAATAAAGGTTTGTAATCGTTTCAACTTGTTGGGCTTTTTTCATTTTTTTAGAGACTCTATTGCCCAGTGAAACCCCTTATTTTGACGATTCCCAATTGCCTCTCTTTTTCAACCTGTGATACAATATAATGGAAACGTTTTACATTTTCGAATGACTACCAATCAAGACAAAGGAGGATCGTATGGTAAAAAAGAAGATAGGCTTATTCTTCGGTGCAGGGGCGGAAATCGGTTATGGTTTACCTGCAGGTGGCCGTTTCGCTTTGGACATTTTTAAAATGGGCAAGGAGACCGACCGAGACCATTTCAAGGAACTTATCGCAAGGATTGACCCACGCTCGCAAATCGCTCGACAATGGCTACCTGAGGGCTATGGCTCTCGAAGTATCTATGTCTTTGGCAAAGGAAATTTTGAAGAAATCATCGCCTCTAGTTTAGAGAACCAGAAAGATGTGATTCTGACTTATTTGGACGCTTTTGATAAGGGGGTAAGTCGGGTCATTAACCAAATCGATGGGATTGATGAAGACGGGGTTAGGCGCGTTTTTGAAGAGAGTTATCACCTGAGGATTGGTGACTTTTTATATGCGGATCGAATTCAACTAAACCAGAAACTAACCAGTGAATCCGCGATTTTTTCCTCACCTTTTTTCTCAGCCTTTTTATACATGCTAGAAAAAACAGCTAATAAGGAGATTCATAAAATCGTTCTAGGAATCATGGAGTTATTGGTTGGCTCTCTTGGAGAACATCTTGTTAATGAGCTGAACAATGAATTAGTGAAAACAGATAACACTAGTCTTAATGTCTTTAATGACTTAGGAAGTTTATTTGCCTTGAATTACGGTTCTTTGGGGAATACAGGGCTTGAACTGGCCTTGCGGGAGAGTTCGGTCTCCTTAAAGGAAGACGTCACCGTTGAGGAGTTATTTGTGGAAATCGGCACTCGTTTACTGGAAGATGCTTACTCTCAAGTCTTGGATTATCAAGGGCTAATTGACAGTCATTTCAGGTATTTGTATCAGCCTAAGGTTCACTGGGCCAAATTTACCCGAATCGCGGTCTTTCTCCATAGTGTCCAACGTTATATTCAGGCTCAGATACCAGAGGAAATTCCTAATGAAGGGATTTATCATGACCTGAGACTCTCTGACAGATACACCCTCGCAACTATCGGCACCTCCAACTATACCAATTTGCTTGACACGCTGATTGCTAAAGAACTGTGTCCCCCCAAAAAAATAGTTCATTTAAATGGCTATCTTAACGATTGTTACGATCCTTACCGCAATCACATTTATTCCGATGACGGAAATGTTGACCCTAGTAACCAACTGACGGTTCCTTTTCTCTTCACACAAAGTGGGATTAAGCCTTTAACCGCCGTCTCCATGTCAGAACGTTATGTGGATTATTACCGTGATTTAAAACGATGTCAGGAAATTGGGGTTTTGGGTTATGGGTTTAACGGTGATGATGGTCATATAAATGGGATCTTCAGGCGCTTAGTTGACGAGGATCATAAGCTGCTTCATCTCTTTCACTATGGGGATAATTTGCCTGGCCGTGATTTAGCTGAGGTGTATGCCGAAAAATTACGATTGACTCAAAAGGAGAACTTGATTGTCCATCTCATCGATGACTTACGGCAAGTCCAGGGCCAAAACTGGACAACGGTCTTTGAGTAAGGGGGCTTAATCAAGACGATCAACAAAGTAACTTTATTTCCCTGATTTTCGATGTTTACCCGTAATAACTCAAGGAAAAATACCAATTAACTTGGAGTTAAGCCAACTTAAAGGTAACAACTGGAAACAAAAAGGCCTGCTGACAATTAAGCTTTCAATACTTACTTTATAGAAAAGGAGGTGAACCAACTGACCGATACACTTAAACCTCATCCATTACTTAACTATCACTACTATTATTCGACTACAAGCCCGACCGTTAGCGGCTACTTTGTCATTCACAAGAAAACCTGTCTTTTATTGACAAAAGAGAAAAGCCAGCGTCGCTTCATTGGCTATGCTCAACGCCCTTTAGACGCCTTGTTTATTAGCCAAAAGATTTTTCCAGCTGATTCCTTTATTTTATGTCAGGAATGTGGGGAACTCTTATGGCATAAACCGCCTAACCGTTAACAGATTTTTTGGCAGTTAGGGAAAGAAACATGACCTTTAAGGCCTCGTACCTCAATACCAAAAGCTATTTGCTAAACATACTTTAACAACAAATGAAAGAGGTAATAGCGATGGCAAAGGAAAAGATATTCTTAGCAGATTTCCTTACTTTAAATCAAAGATAATCAAGTTGTTTAACGGCCGACAAACACAAAACTAATTCCCCCTTTCCCCTACACAAAAACGCCTCTTACTCATCAGTATAAGTAAGGGACGTTTTTGTGTGATTGATTTTTTTGCTTTTTCCCTTTCCATGGCTTAGTATGAGAGGTAAGGAGGGGTGGTATGTCTAAAAAAGTTAGTAAGGCCGGCCATTTAATAGGTCACATGGTGTTTATCTTTGGTTTGACTGCATTTCTTTTATTTTTATTAATTAGAGTCCTTGATTTTTTTATCAAAAATGTCTCAACTGAATCTGTTTTACTCGAATTAATTCAACTTAATTTTAAGGAGTTATTCGTTTTTGGTTTCTTTTTACTTCTTATTTTGTTTGCGATCTGGCTACTGTTTACCTTGATTATTTTTCTTATGGGGATTGTCCTGCCGATTACAACTGCCCAGATAGAACATTATACGATTTTCTTAGAAAAATTAACCATTGCTCTTTTTCCAACCTTATTATTAGCTGGTTCCTTAAATGCTGATTCCTTCACCTTGGTTACTAGCTTGGTTTCATTTTTCGCCATTTTTTCTTTTGTCTTTAAACCCCATGTTAATAAGAACTAAAAGAAAACAAGCTGGGACATAAAGTCGTTTTGCTCCGAGCACTACACAAGTTACGATGTCCCTCATCTCTAAGGTCTAAAGACCTAAGAATGACGGCAATCTCGAAGAACCGGTCCAAGCGAATCGGCTTTTTCGATTGCTCGGTTTTTGAGAAATTGCCGAGCCTTCAAATCTTAATGCTTTAGCATTTAGAATTTGTTGAGATCGAAGCGTAGCGTAGAGCCTTAACTCTAGCATTTTAATGCGTAGAAGTTTAGGACAGCGAAGCGAGCAGACTTTTGGAGCGCGTCTATCGCATAATGTTCGTAAAAATATCGGAGGCTGGGACTTTTGTCCCAGCCTCTACTTATTACAAGTTTGACACGGGCCAAAATCGACTCTCACTAACTGCCTTCCTAGCGATTAATCACTTCAAAACCCATTAATTTTTCCGATAACCTTAACGCTTGTTCATCGGTTAATTCTGTTAAAAAGTCCACGACCATTAATAAACGATGATAGAGCTTATCGCCTTGACTTGGTTTTTTGTATCCGTCCAGATCGGCATGATACAGATGTTTGACCTGAGTGGATAAGTGCATATTAACGACTCTCTCCTCTTCAGTTCTTTCTTCTTCAAAATATATGACAGCTGGCACAAAACGCTTTAATAAGTCAAAAATACATTCTCTGCCAATTTGTTCCGATTTCTGCAATTGTGAATGGCAAATAATTTGTTCTTCAACAAATCCTTCTAACCCTTTCATTAATGGTTCAACATCCGTCTCATAAAATAAATCATGTCGGTAATCCCCAGTCATGATAGTTGTGTGTTTCTTGTTAAAACTTGAAGCTGCGTTATTAATGAAGCGCAACTGCAAGTCTTCAATCCACAATAAAACGGCCGACTCATCCTGTTCTTCCTTATATAAAAAATGAGTTCTCTGTCCTAATAACTCCCTGTACTGATACAATTGACCATAAGTTAGCTTGCTGTCATCAATCTTATTTTGTAAGTAACTAACAATTTCTCGAGTGTTTATGAGCCCTTTTCCAATTGCCTCTTTAATGGTAGAAGTAGTCCTGGCTATGTCTGATGCGGCTTGTACGATTAAGGTCAACGGGTGTTGGTTAATGACACCCATTTCATCAGAAACGTTTCTATAAAATTGCTGTTCACTCTGGTAGTGGTCCAAGTGGGATTGTTTCCTCTTTTTCGAAGGACGTAAAGATAATTTTAACATAGTGTTTAAGATTGGATACGTTAAATTAAGTTTTTTTCTGAGCTTTTCATCGTGTAAGTGTCTCACTATTCTTAAGCTTTGAGCTTGGATATTGAGATGCTCAAGATCACGACGTTGTTGTTCGCCTAGCCAATCGACTACTGGTCTTCCATTGTAAGTAAACCCTACCAAGTATGCTTGAAACCAAGCTCGCATCGCAGCTTCACCACAATAACCAAATGCTGGCAACCCAATTTCTTGCATTAAGCCAACTGCACTAACAGTATTTGACATTTTGGCAATTTCTTTCAGGCTTAGACTTTTACGCATATTTCGTTCGGCAAATTTATGAACAATCATTTTTGAAAAATAAGAAACTTCCAGCGAATGCACCATACTTGTCCGGCAACATTCCCAGCTTTCAAGAGGAAATATATGGGTTTTTTCTGGTAGTTTCTGAAAGGCTTCTGACTTAATTATATTCATGCTATCGATGTTATACGCACTTTCTCCTCGTAAATAAAAAATATTACTGGTGTTATAGCGCTTCTCTACTAATAATTGTTGCCAATCCATCTTACGTTCCATACCATCACTTCCTGGGTTTTATTATACTTACGTTTAAAAAAAGAAGAAGCAAAAACTAGTAATTGTATTTATTACCAAATTTATGCCTCTTTGTTTATTGCTATTTAAGTATGACCGACTGTACACATTATTCCACCAAGCGGGACTATTAATAAGCTTTCTAATATAATTAACATAAAAATCCTCCTTTCTTGACATATATATGTTTCATAATATTAATATTAGTATATAATAAAGAAAAGAGTGTATTTTTTTCATATATGAAAAAAGGAGGAAACCATTAAAATGATGTACGGAGAAGAATTCAAAAAACTCAGACTTGAAAAACAATTAACCATCGCTGATACCGCTTCTGGAATCATGTCTATTTCTCTACTATCAAAATTCGAAAGAGGACTATGTGAAATTACTGTTAGCAAATTTGTGAAAATATTAGAACGGGTCAATGTTACGTTAAGTGAATTCGAACTGATAGTTAGCAATTTTCAAAAAAGTAGAATGATGCAGCTACTGGATGAGTTAAGAGAATCTTATTTAAAAAAAGAATTCGATAAAATTGAGGTGATTATAGCAAATGAATTAGACCTTTGGAAAAATACCGGACATATTCGTCATCGCTACAATTCCACCATGTTTTCAATTGTTTATGACGAACTACGCGATACCAATACAACTAAAGAAAAAGATATTGAATTTCTAACCGATTACCTTTTCTCAATTGAAGATTGGACTCAATACGAACTCATTTTGTACGGTAATTCAGTAGCAGGTATCAAATTTAATGCCATGATGCTCCTATCGAATGAGCTCATTCATAAAACACGGTATTTTCAAAATAATGCCGCTCACCGAAAAATGATTGCCCAAATTTTACTTAACTCAACGATAGTTTGTCTGATGAAAAATGAATTAGACATAAGTTTAAATTTTCAAAACGAGATCAGCCAACTACTTACATCCGAGCACTATCTTCATGAGAGAAATGTACTTAATTTCTGCAATGGGATTTACTTATATAAAAAAGGAAATACTATTGAAGGTGAAAAAAAAATAGATGCGGCATTAACAATCTTTAAACAACTTGGTTCTGACCATTTAGCAGCCAATTTTACCGAATTTTTCGAAGATGTCAAAAATTCAAAGTCTTAATAAATTATTCCTATTATCATTAAAGCTTATTCACAACAAGTTCACATTTAGAGGTTATTATGTATATATACCAACAAACAACCCTAACAAAACTTTTTCATTCTTCTATTTACCTGATGACCCTTATCCTTACTTATTAAGATTAACGGCTTCAGGTAAATAGAAATCTCCCAGCCCCTAGTGAAAGCTAGGGGCTACTCCTTTGTCATTTTTTACGAAGGATTAAGATAATTGGCGTTTGTTCGTTTTATATTCTTTAAATGACAAAATTGTCACTTTCCTTCAATAGATTTCATGATAAACTTAATTTAAGGCGAAAGTCTTAAGGTTGTTAACCTCTTATAAATTGAAAGGCCCAATAGGCTGATTGACTGATCCCCCTCACTCAATCAGCCTATTGGGTCGTTTTCTTAAAGAAAAGTTACAGGTTTATTCTGATAAATGATGGTTTTCCTTCACAACTCTTTCACAGTTGCAAGCTATTATATACCTATACCAACAAACAACCTAACTAAACTTTTTCATTTAATTTGTTCTCCCCCGAATAAGTTAAAAACTCCTAGGCCCCTAACTTCCCGTTAGGGGCCTCTCCTTTGTAAAAAACTACCAGCACCATTAACTCGACTTTTACTTCACTTGACCCTATACTATGGTTCATGGTTTATAATAACTTCAGGTGGTGATAAGAATGTATCGAATTGGTCAATTCTCAGAGCTAACGGCGATTACTATCTCCTCATTACGGTATTACGAGAGAATTGGTTTATTGCTGCCCGATCGGGTTGATTCACAAAATAACTACTGCTATTACGACAATAATAGTTATTTAAAAGCCATTCTAATCAGTGGCATGAAAGAGATGGGCTTTACCTTAAACGAGATTAAAGTCTTGATTGTCACTCAAGATGATGAGGCCTTATATCTTGCCATGAAGACTAAACAATCTGACATAACCGCAGAGATTCACCGTTTGAGAGAGGTTCTCAGCACTGTTGAGGATTATTTATCAAACTACGAAAGGGATGAAGAAAATGGGTTGGGAACGAAAGATTAAGATAGAGGCGCCTATTGAAACCGTTTGGGCATTATTTACAGAGGCGAACATGCATCGCATTATGCCGCAAGTTGTAGGGCATAAACTGATCTCAACAGATGAATCAACCAATACCTCTGTCTACGAGGAGACATATGCTGAGGGAAACCGCGAAGAAACCTATTTGCTAACGGAAATTATTCATCTTGATAGACCAGAAGAAAAAAGAAAAACCTTTGATTTTACTATTGCCAAGATGATTCATTCAATCGGTGAGTTTCACTTAAAGATGGTAGATGACAGACAAACAGAATTTATCTACAGCGGTAAAAATGAAGGGGCAAACTTTTTAGGAAAAACCATGTTAAAAATGGCCTCTAATAAGAAAAACGAGGCTGTAGTGGAATCCTTTGTTCAGCTAGTTAAACTTGAAGCCGAAAAAGACGCGACTAAATGATAAGACGCCAAGCCCTTTAAAATCAAGGGGCTTGGCGTTTTTATTAAGCAAAGGTAGACATGATTAAATAAATATTCAACCCTGTTAGGGTAAGGGTTAGAAACCAAGCAAGAATCGTCACAAACAGTGAATTTTTAAACTCTCCCATCATTTTTTTGCTACTGGTAAAAATGGTTAAAGGCAGCATTGACACGGGTAAAGCAATACTTAGAAAGACTTGGGTGTAAATTAATAATTTTTCCACGACTTCTTCCGAATCCCCAAAGAGCAGGATACAAATAATAACTGGAATAACCGCTAATAAACGGGTGACGAGGCGTCTTGCCCAGACTGGCATGCTAAGTTTAATATAGCCTTCCATCACGATTTGCCCAGTCAATGTACCGGTAATAGTTGAATTTTGTCCGGAAGCTAATAAAGCGACGGCGAATAATATGCTTAAGACTGGTGAGGCAATGGCACCTACTATTGACTTATCGGAAAGAGCCCGATAGAGTGAGCCTAATGTGCTCAAATGATCACCGTTCCCATGGAACAAGGCCGCCCCTAAGGTTAGCAATAAACAATTAATAACAAAAGCAACGGTTAATTGCAGATTGGAATCGATTCTGGCGAACTTAACCGCTTCTTTCAATTCTTGGCGATTTTCACGATCATATTGACGGGCTTGAACGATTGATGAATGTAAGTATAAATTATGAGGCATGACAGTGGCACCCACGATCCCTAATGCTAGGAATAAGGCGCTCTTATTTTCCACTATTTGTTTGTGGGGGACGAAGCCCGCTAGTATATCACTAAACACTGGTTGGCCCAACATCACTTCATATAGGAATATCACCAGAATCGTTGCAATCAAGACTGATACAATGGCTTCAATTTTACGGAATCCTAACTTAGTCAGCATCAACAGTAGGAACACGTCTAAAACCGTTATAAAAACGCCTAATAGTAAGGGAATGCGAAACAATAAATTCAACGCAACGGCACTCCCAATCACCTCGGCGATGTCGGTTGCCATGATGGCTAGTTCTGTTATTATCCAAAGGACGATGCCCAATTTTTTACCTGTTTTCATTCGAATAGCTTGAGCTAAATCAAGTCCGGTGACAATGCCTAATTTGGCTGACATGTATTGGAGCAACATGGCGATTAAACTGGAAATTAAAATAACGGATAACAGCAAGTAACCAAACTGAGCACCACCTGCGATGGAGGTGACCCAATTCCCTGGGTCCATATACCCAACTGCCACTAGAGCTCCCGGCCCGGAATAAGCCAACAGTTTTTTCCAAAAACCAGCATTTTTAGGAATTGAAACGGTATTGTTTATTTCTGGCAAACTTAGGCCATTTAGTTTAGTTGTTAAAAAGTGTTGATGTGAATCTCGATTGTTATTTTTCATAGGAGCGCCTTCTTTACGTTTTAGGTATACCTAAACTTTACTCCTGTTTGTTCATTTTGGCAAGGGGTTACTATTAAAAATTTTAAAAAAAGCAGGGAGTGCCAAAAAAAATAACTCCCACCTAAACACAATCAGGTGGGAATCACGTTTTATCATTTAAACTATCCGTTTACTCTTCCAGATATGCTTCTTTAAAATCAAACTGAGCACCAACACTGTGGGAAATGATTCCTTTGAGTTGGGGATTTCTCAATCGTGATTCAGCTTTTTGGAAAATCGGGTTGACCCCTGTTTCTTCCATTAATAGATTCTCGGCTTTAACAAAATCTGCCCAGCGTTTTTCTGGCTCTGTCACATTAGTTGTAGCAGCACTTTCAACTAAGGCGTCGTATTCTTTATTGCTGTATTTGCCGTAGTTATAGGGTGAATCAGTCTTCATTAAATCAAGGAAACTACTTGGGTCAGCGTAATCCGCTCCCCAACCAAAAAGAAAGAGATCAAATTCTGTGTTGCGACCTTTCTCGACTGCCACTGACACTGGCACAATGCTAACACTAACTTTAGCGCCTTCTAAATTGTCTTCAATGGCGAACTGAATGGCTTCTGCTAATTTACGAATAGAGTCCACGTCATAAGATAATAACTCTAAGGTCACGTCCCCTGTCTTGGTTTCCTCTTTGGCTTCTTTCCAGAGTTTTTTCGCTTCTTCAACATCAGTTTTCACATAATTTGTGGTGACATCTGCAAAATCTTTGTTGGTCTCAGGTGCAAAAGACATGCCTGAAGGGACTAATCCTTTTGGCACAATTGAACCATCAGCTAAAATATTTTCAATGATTTCTTCACGGTTTAATACAAGTGAAATAGCTTTTCTGGCTTTCGAATTTGTAAACAGACCTTCTCGCTGATCATATGATAAATACGTGGTGCCCGCTTTATCAAGGGAAACAAAGGCTTCATTGTCTCGATATTGTTGGGCAAACTCACCGGATAATGGTAAATCATCCAACTCGCCTGCTTCAAAAAGCTTCACGCTGGTTCCGGGTTCTTTGATCACTTGATTGGAAATTTTGGCTAATTTAACTTTTTTATTGTCCCAATAGTTTTTATTTTTAACATAATCCCAAGTGGTATCGGTTCCCGCTCCATCAAAGTCTTCTAAAACAAAGGGCCCATTGTAAATCAAGTTTTCGTTTGTTTTGGCATAGTCCCCTCCTTCTTTTTCCACAAATGCTTTATTTTGTGGGAAGAACGTTGGAAAGGCCAGCAAACTTTCAAAATAAGGTGTTGCCTGAGCTAGCGTAATTTCCAACTCGTAATCATCAATGGCTTTAATGCCTAGTTCTTCAATTGGCTTTTTGCCTTCGGTAATTTCTGGGGCATTTAGAACACTGTTAAACAGGTAGCTGTATTCTGAGCCTGTTTTCGGATTAACGGCTTTTTGCCAAGCATAAACATAATCGGCTGCTGTGACTGGGGTTTCATTAGACCATTTTGCTTCTTTATTCAACTTGATTTTATAGGTTAATAAATCATCACTTACATCTGGTAGTTCACTTGCTCCCGCTATGATTAATTGGTTATTTTCGTCAAGACGGTACAACCCTTCCATGACGTTATTTAAGACCGTAATGCCATAAGTATCACTGGCTAAGGTTGAATCCAAGGTTGATAATTCATTTTCGACAACGATTGAAATTTCCTGAGCGGTTTCTTTTTTGCTCTCTTTCTCCGTTTCAGCTTTATTACCACACCCTGCCAACAGAAGTGCTATACCAACGATCATCAGTTTCTTTCTCATTAAATCCCCTCCTAATTCTCATCATCTTATAATAAAAACCTCAGGAAGTCAAAACTTATTTTGGCAAGTCTTCACTATTTTTTTTAACGAGGAGAACTTTTAACGGCGCATAACTCGTTCACTCCTTCATTTTAACGATTTTTTTCCAATGTCATGTTTTGACGAAATAAACCACAAAAATTGAACCTAGCTCCTGTTCATTTTTAGTTATACTGAACTGGCAATCAAGAGGAGGGCTGACAATCAAAACAATTAAGCTTTTTATCTATATTATGTTCGTGTTGGCAGCTGTTAGTTTATGTCATCTTGGCAAGACAGTTGAAGCAGCGAATGAACCGATACCACCTAAAAATGTCATCTTGTCGGATATTTTTACAACCACACGTCATTCAACTATGATAACTGATTCCATTGTTCAAATTACACCTGATGCTCAAAATCGGGAAGGCGCCATCTGGTCCACTGATAATAATCTCATGAATCTCAGAGAAGATTTTAGTTCAGTGATGCATCTTTACTTTGGAAATCGAGGGGGAAATGCCGGAGATGGTATGGCCTTTGTCATGCAAAATTCACCAGAGCGGCAAAATGCTTATTCTTATAGTGGTGCCAGCTTAGGGGTTTGGGCAACCCAAAAGGAAGGGGCAACTCATGGGGGGATAAAAAACAGTTTTGCTGTGGAATTTGATACCTATTACAACAATAATAAAAACGATAGTCGCTTTGACAATCAGTTAAACGCCCTTGGGCAAGCTAATCATGTTGCTAATGCCTTTCCTGGTCGGCCCGCTATCTGGGATGATTGGAGTGCGACTTATATTGACTGGTATGCTGGCTGGGGCGATGGCAATCAACGGACACTCAACCACAATAATATCCAATTGCCTGGTCCCCTCTCTAATGACCAGTGGCACCGATTTGCTGTTGACTGGTCTGCTGACACTAGCACGTTAACGTATCAGTTTGCGAATTTGTCACCAGTTAAAGTGCCCATCGATGTTTTGGCTGATTTTGGCAGTTACGATGTGGTCTGGGGATTCACTGGTTCCACTGGAACCAAAAGTCAAATGAACCGAGTGGTTTTTGAAAAGGTCCCAGGGGTAGTCAACGCTTCCTCCACCGTCACAGTTGCCCGTTCTGGTAAGATACTTGAACCTGGAAGTCCTGTTTATTCCGGTGAAGAGCTCACTTTTTTGCTGGATGCGACTTACTTATCGGGTAAACAAGATTGGCTAGATGTGGCAGCGGATTTCACTTTAAGTGATTACTTTGACTTAATTCCCGGTACGACTAAAAGGATCCATCCTAACACGGGTGAAGCATTTCCTATTGAAGATCACGACTGGCAAGAGAACCGCTTAATTACAGCAATTGGAGATTTATCGCCATGGCTCACTCAAAAGCAAGTGGCATTTAAAGCCACCGTCAAACCAGCTCTACCAGGATCTCATATTGTTGAGCAACAGGTTAATTTTAGCGGCAACAACCACTTATTGACCTCTGAGGGCTACTCTTTGACCATTGAAGGAAATCGGCCTCCTGACATAAGTATTTCAAGTACTGAAAACGAGATTCGTTTAGACAACGAGACAACTATCATCGAAGGTCTCTGGCAAGATGACGGTGACTCACTTACGCTCTTTTCCTTGCTAAATGGACATGTCTATCACCAAGAACCCTTACATTCAAGCAATGGAAATACCTGGCAACTTGAATTCCCCGAAGGAAGTCTAGCTGTCGGAAGTAATCAGTTAGTGGTGTATCTGGTGGACAATCAAGGTGCTGTTTCCAATCAGGCCACCTTAACATTTAATGTAGCAAGCCCACCGAGATTAAGTTTAGCTGATTCTGCTCTCAATCAAGACGTCATCTTTAGTGACCCCTTTGATATAACAGGATCTTGGGTGGATAAAGACAGCCCCTTGGTTCAACTCTACTACACGATCAATAACGGGCCGGAAAAACTGGCAACAGACTTGATTGAGAATTCAGATTTAGGCGCTCAGACTGACTTGTTAGCCCCTATCATGTCTCATGATTTAAAGATGGGTGAAAACCACCTTGTCTTTTTCTTAAAAGACAGTGAGGGCTTTCCCTCCAATAAAGTGGCAACCCTTATAACAGTCACCGGTGCACTTGAATTCAGTTTTATTAGTCCAACAGTCAGTTTTGAACCTTTAAGGATTCCCCACGGAGTTGCTTATGCTAAACGGCAAAACAATTGGACTATCAACGTTAGAGACACCCGAAATACTCAATCTAATTGGCGGGTACAGGCTATTTTAAAAGACAGCCCCGTTCCCAAAGGCAAGCATTCTCTAGAAAATCATTTGATTTATCTCAATCAAGATAAAGAAATTCCATTAGAGATTAATTCACCCGTAGATGTCTTTAGTCATCAAACAACGACAACAGAAAATGTCCCCGTCAGCTGGCAGGAAGATCAAGGTTTATTATTTAAAGCAAACTCGTCCATGTACGCAGGTGAGTATGTTGGTGAAATTGGATGGCGGGTCGTTGACGCCCCATAAAAAGGTATTTTAATGTCATAACCATGACAATTAAATAAAAAAAAGAAAAAGGACGTGTCAATTTATGAAAAAAACGCTATTAGCTAGTGTCATTATTTGCAGCTCTCTCTTATTTGGTAGCTTAGAAGGGGTTATTATGGCAGCTGAAACGGGAGATAATCATCAATCCCTAAGTGAAATCAGCATTACAGAAGGAGACGGTTCTACGGATCCTCTTGAGCCTGGGTTGCCTGGTGACGAAACAGGACATACTGGTTCATTGACGATTGATAATATCACACATTTAACCTTTGGAACACAACAGTTATCATCTAAAAAAGAAGTCTATAAAACCACCTCGGCAAAACCCAATGTTCAGGTAACCGATCAACGGGGAGTCGGAACTGGTTGGAACTTAATGGTCGCTTCCAGCAAGTTCAGCACTGAAGAGGGGCAAGAATTAAAAGGCGCCTTCTTGAAATTTGAAAAAGGTCGCGTAGGAACCACCGAAGATAACACCTCTGATGCCCCATTAGCTAACGAAGTCAGTTTTGAACTGTCCAATGATCCCATGATTATTATGTCAGCCGATGAAGACGCTGGTTTGGGGACCTGGGTCAACCGTTTATTTAACGAAGGGAACACCGATAATTTGGTCTCATTGGAAGTCCCTTCTGGCAATAAAGTGGGAGTTTACTCGGCTAATCTTGATTGGACCTTAAGTGACGCCCCATAATTAGAAGGCATCTGTTCAACTAAACTAAAAACAAGGAGTGGTCAGTATGGTAAGAAACACATGGCAGCATTGGATTGGTGGCTTTATGATTATCATTGTGTTGGTATTTGGTGCTTCAACAACTTCTGCTAATGAAATCGGCTTTGGCATTAAAGCAACTATTCCAGACAATCAAATTGATTCTCAGTTAACCTATTTTGATTTAAAACTTGAACCAGACTCCTCACAACAGCTGTCTGTCACCCTTACGAATACGACCGCTCAGGAAAAAAAGATTCACCTAATCCCTAATCGAGCAACAACCAATCAAAATGGCTCGATTGATTACAGTCAAGAAAAAGCAGTGAAAGACGCCAGTTTAGCCATTGATTTTAATGAACTAATCTCTGAAAAACAACTGGTGACCCTTGGACCTAAAGAAGTTAAAGAAGTCGCTTTTACGTTACATGCACCTAAAAACGCCTTTAAGGGAATCGTTCTAGGAGGACTGTTCGTCTATGAGGATAAAGAGAAAAACACTGAAACTAAGGCTGAAGAAGCCATTCAAATCACCAATGACTTTTCTTATATTATCGGTGTTAAATTACGTTCGAATGAAACCGAGATTGAACCGGATTTTGTCTTAAAGACTGTTAAACCAGAGTTAAAAAATCATCGAACAGCAGTTGTGGCCACCATCCAAAACAACCAGCCCGCGATTGTCCGCGAGATGACCATTGTCTCTAAAATAACGAAAGCTGACAGCCAAAAAGAGGTTCTCTCTAATAGCAAAACAGGCATTGGGATGGCCCCAAATTCTAGCTTTGATTTCCCCATAGGTTTTCAAGATCAAGCCTTGAAGCCTGGCAGCTATCACTTGCATTTAACCTTAACCATTGAAGATAAAACTTGGGAGTTAAGTCGTGCTTTTGATATTAGTCAAAATGAAGCCCATGAGATTAACAACAAGGCCGTTAATCTCGAAAAATCGCCGCTAGTCATGATTCTAATGATGATACTGATAATATTAGTATGCATTATTATCCTGCTTGTTCTTATTTTAAAGAAACGAAATACCCAGTCTCCAGATAGACTAACTTAGACGTACATTAATGGCCTGCTTGCCCTTGCAAGTTATTACCAGAGTTTTACTAGATGCTTATGCCGTTCAAAATCATTAAATAATCCCCCTGCTCAGATAGTGAGCAGGGGGATTATTTAATGGTTTTGAATTGTCTTCCGATAGAAACGTGAAAAGAGAAAGCTTAGCCAAAGATAATTGATAGCCAAACCCCATAAGATGGTCATAAGGGAATTAAGACCGACTAATTGTAACACCAGCAAGACACACACGACTAACCCATTGACCATTCCTGTGAGAATCAAGGTCTGACGTTCTTTTCCAATGGCTTGCAAACTATACTTATTTATTTCAAAAAATAGCTGGCTTGTAAAAAAAAGCAAGACAACTGGAAGAATTTCCATGGCTTGATGGATCAACTCTGATTGATTTGATAATAGTGGCAAAAGCGAGGAACTAAAGCAGACGACAATCAGACTTACACCCAGATAACTGGCTAATGTCACTTTTGCGGTTAATTTTGGCAATTGCCGTAGCTTATTGGATTGGCCCTTTCCAAATGCTTCGCCAATCAGGATCAATTGACTATTAGCGTAAGGAAACATGGCGGACTGAGCCAGTTTGACTATTACCAGACAAAGGCTATAACCAGTAAAAATCGTAAATGGCAAACGGCTTACTAGTGCTGTCACTATGACACTAAAAAGAGTCCCTTCTAAACATTCTTGTCCAAAAAGTGGGCCACTTTTTTTTAATAGAAACCATTTCTGGCTGCTTTTAATCCCTTTCAGCATCCTTAAGCCTTTCCTTAAAACAACACAATAAAGCCCACATTCCATCAACAAGGAAAACATGGAAGCAACCCCTAGTCCTAACAGCTGCTTAGACTTTGGTAAATAAGCAAAAGCAGCTAAGGCCATCAACAGATGAGCTAACGAACTAATGACACCAGCAGTAACGATCATCACGGGCTTCTTTTTAACTTTCAACTGGTTGGAGAATGAAAAGATGGTCACATAAATCACGAGTTTGAAGGCTGAAATTCGGCCGTAACTTATGCCAAGGACTAGGGTCTCCCCCTTAAAATGATAGAGATGTGCCAACAATTCAGGCAGCAACATCATCACCAGTAAAGTCCCTATTCCTCCTAGCAACAGATTTAAAAACAAAATCGATTTAAAATAATTTTGGAAAAGCCTTGGATTGCTTTCCTGAATACGTGAAGCATAGATATTAAAGGAGAGGGACCCTGCCCCTAAAATCCCCACAAGGGAATAGACTAACCCATCCACCACTTCCGTTGCCGCAATGGCATCGGATGAGATTCTACCAATCATCGCCGTGAAGATGACACTCATGGCTGTACCTAATAGACTGTTAAGCAACAACGGCAATGAGACGTGATTTAGTTCACTTCGTAAGATATTTTTTTTCATCATAGACCTGCGCTTTCTTTTTGATAGAAAGCAGGTCTCAAAAAGCGGCACAGATTATTCCCCTCAAACAAAAGACCAAAAAAAATTTGGTCCAATCAACACAACTTAATGGCGACCTGCTTAATGAACCTGAGCGAAAACTGCTGTAAACAGCCCAAGCTGAACTAAACGGTGGCAAATTTGCCATCGTTTTTTGGGTCATTAAGTATTACACAGGTGCGTCCATTTAGGTTGATACCTCCTTATTTAACGGTTATTTAATTTAACTATAACAGCTCAACTGCTGGCGGACAAGTCTTAAATAGCAAAAAGCACTGAACGTTTTCCTAAAAGGAGACACTTTCAGTGCTTGGTGAATTTTTAAGCAAAAGAAGCTATGACTTCTTCTATACCAAAGATTAAGAAGTAGAAACCAATCAAAAATGGCACCGTCAATGCTGAGACAATCGGGTTAAAGAATAAGGAAATCCCGATAAGCACACAGACGACATTAAAAATGATGGAGAGCCAATAAATCCATGTACTTCTTTCTTTTAAAAAGCCCGCATTTAAAATATGGGCAATGGAATCCGTAATAAACCAAATGGCGAAAATCCATCCTACGACCACAATCCCAGAATAGAGATTAAATAAAAGGATGATCCCTAACAAAATATCTAAGACGCCGGTGACAATCAGAAACGTCGCATTCATTCCTGTTGTACTTTTTACTTTTGAATATTTGATAAAATTATTAATCCCTTTGATAATCGCCAAAATGCCAAACCAAAGAACTAAAACACCAATGGCCATTGCCGGCTGTGTGAAGAAGATAAAGGCGGCAATAATATACAACACGCCAATCAGTAAGTCCTTCCAATCAAACCCTCTGTTTTTCACTTCTGTTGCCATCATAATCATTCCTCTCAATAGGTAAATAGATACGGGAATTGTCCCTTTAATTTAGTCGCCACTACGGGCCTTTAATTCAACTGTGGCAGTTTGTTTTTCTTGGCCACGGTAAAACTCAACTTTAATTTTATCGCCTATTTGATACTGATACAATAGCGTTTGTAACCCAACATTGTCGTCCACCGCTTCGCCATCAATCCCAACGATCACATCTCCAACAGCTAGTTTCGCAGCCGCAGCTGGTGAACCCGCTTGAACTTCTAACACAACCACACCTGTTGCCACATCATCAGGCAAATCAAGGGCTTGTTTACGTGTCTCAGCGTTAACCAAGAATAAGTTATAAGGCGTTACGCCTAAAAATGGTCGTTCAATCTTGCCATTTTTTTCAAGTTCAGCAATGATCTTAATCACGTCATTACTAGGAATCGCAAAGCCCATGCCTTCAACACTGGCTTCGGCTATTTTAATTGAATTGATGCCGATAACTTGCCCTTTGACATTCAAAAGAGCGCCCCCTGAATTCCCTGGGTTAATCGCTGCATCGGTTTGAATGGCATTAATACTAGTAAGTTCACCATCATCTGTCTTGTTGGTAATGGTTCGTTCGACTGCAGAGACAATCCCCTGAGTCACCGAATTAGCATACATGGAACCTAAAGGTGAACCAATAGCAATCGCTGGTTCTCCCACTTGAACCTTGCTGGAATCTGCAAATTCAGCTGCTTTTGTCACATGCTCGCTGGACATTTTCAAAACAGCCAAATCGGTAAATGTATCTAGGCCAACCACTTCAACCTTCTCCGTTGTGCCATCTTTCATCAACACTTCTACAGCATCTGCCCCAGCAACAACATGATTATTCGTCACAATATAAGCCTGATTTCCTTCTATTTTATAAATAACCCCACTGCCTTCACCAGCAGCTTGTAGCGTCCCTTCCTGATTCAATAAATCATTAAGCGACTGATTGCCACTTTGCAAATTAATAATTGAGACCACTGTTTCTTTGACCTCACCGACCATTTTAGTTACATCGCTGTTAACTTTATACGTCACATTACTCGTACTTGTCTCACTTTTACCTAAAGTGATGGTATCATTCTTCACCAAACCGATTAATATGCCACAAATAATCAACGCTCCTAACATGCCACCTAACAAACTGTAGCCAATAATTGCCCCTTTGCCTTTTTTCAATTGACGTCCCTCCATTCATTTAATTGGTTAACACTATTTTATAAACATAACCAGAACACCTTTAGACTCCTTCTCGTGTCTAACTTCTGATTTTTTCCCTGTTACCCGTATAATTAATGACCCAATATAACTATTATTGAACAATACCTTTGTTATCTATTACGTTAACGCATAACGCTTATAAAATCAATCAATAACACTTGAAATACCGTCATTAATTGGGCGAAAACGTCTTTAAATGGGTGGAAAAATAAACCTATCCTCAGATCCAGATTGTTATCGTTCATTAATGGATACTATAAGCGACAAAAAAAGCAGAGAACCCCTCTCCCTGCTTTTTTTGTCTATCTAATACATCAGCTTTATTTTCTCACTGCATTCAATAACAACACTCATAGGTGCCGACTCAATGAATCTAAATCCACGTGCTGAAATATCTATCATTTTATGGTGCTCTAACAAAATCTCTTCTTCAACTTTCAACCCAACTGGCAAAGAGACATGGAGTGGAAAATGTTTGATTTTGCTTGTAATTGGCGCAACGCTTACCATGTTTTTTTAAAATGGAATTCTTTTCCCAACAATGATACATGGCCTACCCCCCGTTGTTCATGCCCGTTTGTAGGATTTAAATTTAAGTAAACAATGTCACCTTGACAGAGATTATCAATCGATTTCTTTGCACTTATCATATGATTTCCTCGCCAACTGGTCCACCTGTTTCCCACTCAGAGGTATCAAATGGTCCTGAATCATAGGTTTCAAATAACTCTTCAATCGTCTGTGGTTTTTTTCTTTTGGAACAAGAATAATTTGACCATGTTTAATGGTCATATCAAAAACCACTGAACCACTGACATAACCTAACTCGGCAAGATCCTCCTTAGAAATTCTAATACCATTTGAATTTCCCCATTTGGTTAATTTGACTTCTTTCGTTATCATTAGTAAGACCTCCTACTTGATTGTCAAGTCAGACGTTTGTTTGAATTTCTTTGATGCAAGCCAATAAATCGACATGGTTCGTCACTTCAATCACCCCTTCTTGGGTAGCAAGTTCTCCTTTAGTATTTAGCCAAATCACCTGCCATCCCGCATTAAGCGCCCCTTGAACATCGTTCACCGGGTTATCCCCAATATAGTAGCGAGGATTCCCTTTTAGTCTAGTTGCCATTAAATCAAATACTTGTCTATCTGGTTTGGAAACACCTACGTCTCCTGAAACAAGAACTTGTTTTGGACTGAACCAGCGATCAAGCCCTAATGACTCTAGTTTCATTCGCTGATGATCACTTGGGCCATTGGTGATGATGCCTATTTCCATCGATTGGCTCTGGCAGTAGTTCAGTATCTCGACGACTGTTGGAGACAATGAGATATGGTTTTGTTCATATAAGTAATCTCTCTGCCATGATTGGCAGTTCTCATGAGATAACACAATCCCCTGAGCCTCATAAGCCAACTGAATTCGCTGAACCCGCATGTCTTGGAAGCTTAGTTCCCCCCGCTCGCGCATAAAATAAGCTTGTTCACTGAAATATTGAAACTGCTCGTACAACTGGTCTATGTCGACTTCACCAAACTTCAGGCTGTTTTTTTCCGTGGCCTTAACAAACTGTTCCTTCTAAAAATAAAGGGTATCATCTAAATCAAATATCAGGCTAATCATGTCATAAACTCCTCATTAGTTATTATTTTTCCAACCAGCACCAGTTAGGGTCATTATCAAACTGGGCGATAGATTCATGATGACTTATCGCTTACTCAACCCCCAAAATGCTGAGTCACCTTGTTCTCATCAATCGCTTCATTTACCTTCATTGTACCAAATAGTTCTGGTATAAATAAAATTAGATGTTCCTCCATACGTCAACAACTAAACAAATGCCTACAAACCAACGATTATCTATTAAATGGCGAGTCACCATACGCCTCCATTCGCCATAATTTAGTATTCAAATGGTATTCAATTAAACAGTATGAGCGCACTTTCTCAAAAAAATGTTAGTTACCCAATAAAAGAATGCGAATTTCCTCTTAGGAATTCACGTTCTTTTTTCATTTCGCTGATGTGACTTGACAAAGAGAACGTACGTTCGTATAATTAAGAACAAGAAAAGGAGTGAGGGCATGAAATCTAATCAAATTGGCATCGTGGACAAAATAAGAGTAATTAAAACTTATCCAGATATGTTAGTACGTTTTACATTAGTCACATCATCAGAACGAATCAACTGTATCGTAACAAAAAAAGAATTAGCTCAGCAGCTATTGTTTATAGAAAATGGTCAGACTGAGATTGCTTGCTTTGGCCATGTTAGTAAAACTAACAAACTTGTTATCGATAAAATGACGATTAGAAATCCTACCTCATTCCTGATGGCATTCGCCATGCAAGCGTAGGTGATCACAAATGCGATTCATAAGAAAATTAGAACTTGATAAAGATTTCTTTGCTCCAAGGTATTTCGCTAAACATACTAAAAAATTTCGCCGTTTATCAGCTGAGAAAAAAATTATTGAAAGTGTCAGCTACAATCTATGGTCTTTCTCAAGTCCTAAAATACCTATAGGGGCTGCGTTGATTCCAGCAAGTAAGGCTGATCACATGCTTTTATTTAGTTTAGAAAAGACAGAGGTATTAAGTACAGTGCCTTTTAGATTGGAAAGATACCTTAATGTTAACAATATAACTGTTGGTAAATTAACTCCTAATCAGGCTCTTTATGTATCATTTGAGGAGATTGACAGTCAATACAGAAATAGATGAAAGGTTAAAGTGGTTCTTTAAATGGATATGACTGAATTAGATATAGTGGAAAAGACGTTAGATTTAATTGTAAGCATCGTTGTCCAGGTTGATGGTAGAAAAGTATTAACAGGGGATTTAATTGAGAAGAAAGAAACACACAGGTATTGGTCTAATAGAGAAGCTAAAGTTGCGGCTGAAGAGTTTAAAATTGCGGCTCGAGAATATTACGAACCGAAGATACGGGCAAATTTATCTGAATTTAAAGAGTTAATCAAACAACAAAAAGAGCTAGGCCGGGTTTAAAGGTCTAGCTCTTTATTTTATGCAAGATTACAACGTACCTACAAACAATAATAGTATGCTTATAATAAGAATTGTTAATCCCCACATAATTATTGTTGTTAATCTAGCTCGTTTCATAAAATCCATATCATCTCTATAGTTTTCATCATTATTAAATATTCTCGTTATATCTTCTTGATTTAAAACTGAAAGATAGTAGCTTTTATTCTGTTGATAATTTTTCTCAACTCTTTCAATATCAGAATTCATCTCAACAACACTTATTAATAGGTAAATGAAGGACATAGCTAAGAATGCAATTGTAATTTTTGTTATATCCTTTGTAAAGATATTCTCTATTTTTCCTGATGAAATAGTATTAAATAATACAGTAGAAGCAAAAAATGCAAAAAATGCAAAGAAATTATTTTTAAACTTAGATGTCAAGTTCTCAACTTTTTCTGATGTTTCTTTGTTCAAATCCTTTAAAAGAGATACTACTTGATTTAATACTTCAACATACCTATCCACATTTTCCTTTAAATACAGCTCAAAATTTGATTTTATTGAGGGTAATAATGATGTATAACGAGAAAATATTGATTTCCCATCAAAAAACAGTGTGATTACATTTCTAGTAATTCCAATTCTTTCATCTATACTATCTCCATTTTGATAAACCCAATCATAAATTTCATAAAAAACTTTAGCTTTATTGTCTAAATCAGAAATATATTTGAAATCCACATTTTCAATAACTAATCTGTTTCCTTCTATTTTCAAATCTAATTCATCGCCTTCTAAGGTTACAACATTTGATATACAGGAAATAGACAGTAATAAAGTCATCTTTTCAAAAAAAATTTTGTATTTTGTATTTTCTACTTCAAAATGTAATCGAAAATCCTCAGGAAGAAACAAAGTAGTGAAAAGAAAATTACATTTCTCAAAAATTTTGTCCAATTTAGATTGTCTAAGTAGTTCGTTTCTTTCTTGATTACTTGTATTCCAGTTGTATTCTGATATTGGTTTAGACGATATAATAAACTTGTTAGTAATCAATTCAAGCTCATCAAAAATCAACTCAAAATAGACAATCTTTACATTTTGAAAATAGCTTTCACACTTTCTTAAGCTTTCAAATAAAGTAATGTCTGTATCTGAATCATTTTTCGTAAAAAATTGTAATAAAGAATCAGTAGAATAAAAAGAATAGACTGTGCACTCTTTAGTGACAAGGTTATTTTTATCAATATATATTTCTATTTCAAATGACTCTTCATCAATTAATTCTTTCTTCTTAAAGTATCTTTCGCTACACTCTAACACCAAATCAATTATGTCTATACTGCCACTATCAAATAATTCACTATCTTCGATATCTATGAAAGTTACCACACAATTATCTCTATCCTTTTTAGCAGTTAGCAAATCCTTAAAACTTTTCATGAAGATGTCAATGTCATTTTTACTACTTATAGAAATCTTCTGAAAGATCACTTGATTAACATTTTCGGAGGTAATAATGAAAGGTACTCTATTTTCATTTTCTTCACACAATTAAAAGTCCTCCTTTCAAAATGCTACGTCCATTTAAAACTATCAAAAGTACTAGGATTAGTAGAACGAATTTTGATAAACTGTTCTCCATTCTCTTCAACAGATTGAATATTATTTCTAATTTGAGAATCTACACCAGTCAATGTAAGATCAATAAAATTATTAACTTGCTTAGTTTCTTTCCATTTTTTTGCTTTAATCGCTTTCGGTTTAATATCGAACTCTGTATCAGCAATTTTATTTTTATATGCTCTTGCAACATTACCAGTCACTTTTAACATATCTATTTCACTATTTTCAGGAGTATATCCTCCAATAATATCTTCTATTAATTCTTTTTTTCTAAAAACTTTTCCGGTTTTAAAATATCCAAGTACTATATTTCTACATAAAACATAATCTGAGGGATATTTTTTTTCAAGATCTTTCCTCAATTGATTGGTTATAACAGTAAAAGCTTTTTCCGTATTCTGTTCATCTGAACTTAATTCTTTAACTTCTAAAAAATCGGATTGCCAGTAATCAGAGATTCGCCGATTATTATCTGATATTAAAATACTTATAATTTCATCAGGTTTTCTCATTTTAAAGACACATGTTTTAAAAGCTTTCTTATCGTGAGGTAAACCTTCTTTTGAAACTAAGTCGCCAACATCTAAAAATCTGTTAGATTCAATTTTTGCAATTAAAAAATATGAAAATTCATCCTTAATAAAATACGATTGTATTAAACTTCCCTTTTTGATCTCTTTCTTCAATTGTTTAATTTTTTCTTGAGTTTTCACTTCACTTTTCAACAACCTTTTAGCTACTGTATCTCGAAAACTATCAGAAAGTTGATCCAGTAAAAAAGTGTTTTTTACTACACTTACTACCTCTGTTGTTTCACTTTCAATTACAAATCCCTTAGTATGTGGATTTATCAGTATTTCATCAGTTAAGGTAGTTATGTAATTTTGAACATCGTTTTTATCTAACTCTTTAAAAATAATTTCTTCTTTTTCTAAATCAATATGGTGCATTGTAGTAAAAATTGTTTGCATGAGTATTCTCCTTTTAAAAAAATATAAGCTATATGTCAATTAAACCAAAATAGAGAGAAGAAAACAAGCGTTTTCGTATCTCTCATAGCTTATATAATCTCAAAGGACTATAATTAATTATATCACGGGGAACACCAGTTTGCACTATTTTTGTTTAACTCAATACTTATTAATTTGTAAAAGATTAATAATCGTTCGAAAAACATTGCTTTTAGAACTAACTTCTTTATAATTAAATGTATTACAAGAAATGGAGGATTTATAATATGAAAAAGATAGGTAAGATAAAATGGATCGGTTTGTTAGTTGTAGCTACACTTATTTTTGGTTTTTTCTCAATATTTAAAACAAGTACATTTAAATCAGTGAAAGTGTCAGCAGCTCAAACTGCTGATGCGCCATCTCTCTGGACGAGGCATGACTTCCTTCTAAAAGGAAAAACATTTGAGCCATACATAAGAGCTTACGATAAGATAGATGGAAATATATCAGACAAAGCCGAGTATACCGGATTTGTAGATACCAACAAAGTAGGGACTTATAGTTTAACATGGTCAGTTACAAATTCAAGAGGAATTTCAACAACTAAAATACAAATCATAAGAGTTGTTGAAGAACTTCACGACATAGGCCTAACTATATACGAGTCTCCAGAACTTCATGGTGTTGGGAGCTTACTTATACCTAAGGGTGTAGGGGCAACTTGGTTCGACACACCTACCGCACTAGCGGAGTTAGGAGTAACTGCAACTGATGCTGAGGGTCATGATATAACTTCTAAAATCGTTATCGAAGGTTTGGAAGAGTTTGATCCATGGGATGACCGTGATTATGAAATTACATTTAAAGTTACAGACTCATTTGGAAATACAACTTCAAAATCTGTTACTTGGCGTCAAGAACCGTAATTTTTTTTAAATTACTAACTACGTATATTCATACTTTTATTCTATAACGTAACAACACTATCGCCATTTCAAATAATATACGATATAATTTAAGAACTACCACACCATTGCTTTCTTTCGTAAATTAAGCTAATGTTCCATGGTAGAAGCAGCCAGGCACACTATCTGGCTGCCTTTTTAATTTGTAAAGAAATAAAAGGTTCTATTTGTGATAAGATGGAGAAAAAGATAAAGGAGAGATTTTCATGAGTAAATATATTGGGTTATCTAATTTATTGTCTCAACAATCAAGTGACTCTATTACCTTGACTTTCGACAAAATCAATTCATTATTACCTACAAATGATGGACTTCCAGCTTCCGCTTATAAATACAGAGAATGGTGGGCCAATAATAGTAAAGGTCACTCCCATGCTCGCTCATGGTTAGAACAAAACTTTCTTGTCGATTACATCAATCAATCTGAAGAACTTGTTACTTTTATCAGAAACAACTAGTTATCTTAATAATCTAATGAAAAATAAACAAAAAGCCTTGACCTCAATTGAGAATCATGGCTTTAACTTTACTTTTTCATTTTAGGTAGTTCTTTGATAAAACTCTTTGTTGCATGGTTCAACATATTGTAAGCTTCCATAATTTTCCCCTCCGAGTGTAGTCGCTCAGTCTCTTCCCGATCACTTTTTAAAATGTTCACTCTGTCTTCATAAGTTAATTCTTTCTGACTCAAGTGGACCACTCTCCTTTAAGGTAATTTTCCAGCATTTAAGCGGCGTTGCATCACACTGACACAATCAGACTTAGGACTAATGAAACCGTCCTGAACAGTCCCCATTTTAGCTTGTAGAGCTACTATAAATTCTTTAGTGATGATTCTCGATTGAGTAATCCCCAACCACTTGCACATAGTAATGATTAAATTTGAACCTGACTCACCATTTCCAAACTCGGCTGAATAAATATTTTTAGTATGATCATTTAACGGTTGTGAGCTAATAACCCCATCACGAATGCTAAGACCAAAATACTCTTGTAGTCGTTTAGTTGTACCAGGTCCCCATTGACCATCAACAATCAAAATAGTCATTTGTGGTTTATTTCCAGTTTCAGGAACAACAATCCCTCCGGTATCCTTAAGACGATAATAATAAACTGGCAGCCCTGAATAATCTCCCATCCATTGATAAGCTGGTGTAACAGCCATGTTATTTTTACCATAGCCATAGGTACAATGGATGATGTCCTTGTTACTTAAGAATAAGCCTGTGTGACCTCCTGAACCTAGAGAATTCCCCTTTATGCCAGAAACAAACACATCGCCGTACGATGCTTGAGAACGACTTATAGGGATAAGCAACTTGCCTTCCATACTATAGAGTGTCTCAGTGTTACCAATGAACGTTCCTTGTTTTAAGAATCCTCCAGCAATCATTGCAGTATGGACGGCACTGGAACAATCATAAGAGTTAGGGCCCAAACGATTAGACATTGAATAAGAGACTTTACCTTGCCTAGTTCGCATCCAATCCATCATTTTAGTTTTATCAGCCATAAATTAGTAGCCTCCTTGATCATCTAATTCATCGTAAAACTCAACATCACGTTTAGTTTTGCCAGGTTCGACATACTTCATTGCTCTGTTACTGTCTGCAATTCCGTCCGTGGTACTGTCCGGCACAATATTAAAAGCATTGACAAGTGTCAACCCAACCAAGAATGGGTTACTAACAAATTGAATGAAAATAGTTCCCACCATCGCCCAAGACGTGATATCTTCAAACTTGTAACCAAAATAGGCCAAGATAGGAATTAAAACCGCTGCTGCAAACCTCGCAATAAATGCTAGCTTTACTCCTGGTCTATTAGTAACAAAACCACTTACTTGATTTTGTGGGATCCCTGTAAGTTTAATCAAATCCTTTTGTGACATACCATGATTATTCAATAGTAATCCCAGTTTACAGTGAAGGTGAACTTCATTGTCATTAACTTTCACAAAACTTCTCACCTTATCGCTCACCTTTCCAACTAATTGAATATCTGTCTTATTCATCATTTACACCTCTTTCGTGTTAATATCTAGAAAAATTAATTATTTACAAATCTTTTTTGTGTTTTCGTAACTATTTGTTTGTACCACACTTTGGTATAATAGAATAAAAAAGTGAGGTGTAACATAAATACTGAATTATCTAATACTGAAATCAAAATATTGAAATTTTTTAGAGACCCTCGTATAGGATTAAATCGTCCCTATGTGTCGGCGGAAGTCGTTCAATCCCATTTTAGATTAACCCTTAGCATGGCTAATCATTGTCTAGATAATCTTTTACGAGGTGGCTTCGCCAAAATCGACACCCTTCACGACGAAGCCACGTATTACCAAATTACTGAACAGGATAGTTTATATTTAGAAAAAATTAGATATAAATTGAAGTCTAAAATAATTTGGAGTATGGTAGTCCCTATCGCTGTCTCAGCAATAACATCTTTGATCATCACTATGCTCTCATTTTAAATAAAATACGACTAATAACGACACGATGATAGAAGTAACTATACTTAGCGCATCAATCATAATTTTTTCTTGTTTTTCCATAAAGTAAGCTCCTTTCTTTAAGATTGGAGCTTTTTATTCTCCAGCTGATTAATCACTTTTCGATTAATTCAGGATTATCATGTATATTTCCTACAATTTCAATGTTGTAATCTCCACTGTCATAAACCTCTGCAAAAGAGTTCATTTCTGTTTCGATATTCGGCATACTAAAAGCTGGATAGTTCCCGTACTGCTTATCACTCAGCCCCCAAACTACTTCTGACACTTCACTCCAACCATAATCACTCGAAACCAAAACGACGCTACCATCATAAATTTCTACATGATTATCATCTGTTAAACCTACAAATTGTCCAATCGTTTCTGGAACCACTTCAACACAATATTCGTGCAATCGTTCTAGAGGAAAAGCTACTTTATCGCCTAAAACTAGATGAATCATGAAAACTTTATCTCCAAAACTGTTCGGGACCGGTACACCGTATACCCATTCACCATTATCAACTCGTTTGGCTCTATATTTAATATTCATTCCACCACACCTTTCTATTCCATGCTAAAATAAATAGGTACTAAATCATTCTCAACTCTGAAACTAAGTACCTTCGCCTTCTTACCCTCGCCTATCACACGGTTAAACTCAGTGTGTCTGGCTCTTTTTTTAACCAAGGTACAAGGCAACCCTTTGACAGCATAAGGTACACCAGCACTTATTAAATCTACTTTAGCTATCATGATTGACCTCCTCGACTGGCACTGCAAACGGCCAGAAGCGCTCGTCTAATGCTTTTATAGTTTCTTCGGTCAACTCTGGAACAAAATCTCTAACTCTCCTTGGTGATAAACTAAAATTACTTTCATCACTTGTTTCATCGTGCAAGAGATACATGTTCTTGGTTTCCAGCTCTGCTTTATTCTCGTTCCACTCTAACGCTGGAAACGCCACATAATACTTCGGCTCTTCCTCGACTTCATGGCCATATCTAACCGCATCTAAAAATCTGTCTGGATCAGCGAAAGACCATTCTAGAATTTGCTCTTTCGGCCATGACGAACAAATCGTAAAAAGATTATTATAAGCATCAATACCGTGATCACCGTTTTTCTTAACAAACATCAAGAACTCATCCATAAACGGTGGCACTTTAACCTTGTGATTATACTCGATATTCCCAAAAGAGCCTGCTGCTACTTTGGCTACAATGTCTCCAATTGTCATTCTTGTTAAATTTTCTAACTCTTGAGCCTTATGATCGTTACTGAATCTTGAATTTCCTTCGTTAACTAATATATCTATTTGATCAGTGATAGCTTGACCTGATATCTTATGTCCTTCTTCGTTCAAACTAGCTGATTGTAAAGCCGCTTCTGTAAATGCTTTGATGTCATCTAAACTCATTTCACTTTTGCGATCATTAAAACTTTTAAGAAGCCTTTCATATTGATTACTTGTTTCTTTCATGTTTAGTCCTCCTTGAGCTTTTGCCAGCTTTTTAAAATACTGATCTACTGAGTCTCTCTCTTCTTGTGTTGCGTCTCTCATTTCAAGACCTAAAAATTCTTTCACAATTTGTTCGGCAGCTTCTTTCCCCCACTGACCTACTTCTTCTTTTGTGGCTTTAATTTTAATACTCAATCCATCCACTCCTTTCGATTACCCGAGAGATTAATCAACGACCACTAAGATAGTCGCTCTCTAACTTCTTGCGGTCAGAATCTGTGATAAACATTCCAACTAATCGATCTTCGTCACCGCACTGCTCACACTGCCTTTCTTCATAGCTCAACTCTTCATCCGTTTCAAAAAAAATGTCCAAACATGAAATGTATAAAAACTTCATTCTTATTGCCCCTTTCTATTCTCCGTGATATTAATAATTTTCATATATAACAAATCAGTTCATTTAATATAGTTTTATGTTACAATTAACCTATCAAAATATTGGAGGTTTTTTAATGAAAAAGAAGAGTTATATTGAGTTAAAAATTAATAAAAAGTTTATTGGTGTTTTCATGTCTGCGATTGTGTTAGTGACTAGTATTGTAGCTTTTAGTTTGACTGGATTTGCTTATGGCAATAGACCCCCTATTGGAAATGAAGCCCCTGTAATTATTGCAACAGATTTAAATTTCCCTAAAGGCGCTGCAATAAATGAAGAAATTTTACGTAAATCAATTACTGTAACCGACAAAGAAGATTGGCATATATCGGCTAAAGACGTTGCTATATCTGGGTTAGAATGGGTTGATATTGATGAGCCTGGAACTTACAGGATAGCCTATACTGTCACAGATTATGATAACCACGTTACCTCAACGTCTATCAATTTATTTGTTTATTAGGAACTAACAAGGGAGAGGAGGATGAATCAAATCCTCAAGTTGGTAAATAACATTTAGGCAAATGTCCCATTTTTTACGCTCATAATTTTTAATTATGGGCTTTTTATTATCGTAAAGAATAGCAAGCTAAACGCTACGTTTTTCCAAAAATATTAAAGCCTCTTTTAGTGGTAATTCTAGCAACTCGGTTAGTTCTTTTTGATTTTTTATAAGAGACACCTTTTCATCGTTGCCACTATCCCACTTACAACAAATTGAATTTTCATCTACACGATAAGTAATGTAGCCTTCAATCCCTTTAGTTTGTAAGGTTTTAGAAAGTTCATTTTCTAAATCCGCTAATTTTTTTGCTTGATTCACAATTTTTCGATAAGTTGGAACTCCCATTTAAACACCTCCAAGTTGTTAGTTTTCTAGGTATTACAATTATTTAGTCCATTCTTTCAGTTTTGAACTACGGAAATCATTGTGGTATTATTTATATACTTAAGGAGGTTATCTCTTGAAAAAAATACTATTCATTTTGGCTACTGTAAGTATTATTTTTCTTAGTTCTTGCTCAAATAAGCTTAAGGAAAATAAAGTAACCGATAATTCAATTTCATTTTCCGAAGCTCTTAGTGTAGAAGGTACTAACAATGAAAATAGTCGCCATAATGGTCAAAAAATTAGAGCTATATACATTACTCAATATGTTGATCCGCTTACTGATCTTACTTCCGATGTTTACTCTACTCAAGTGATTGGAATCTATGAAAATGAACCTCCCTTCATAGTTGCAACAAGTCACCCATTAAGTTATGTAGCAAACTCATTTGATTATTAATACCTAGAGAATGCTTTATCAAGTACAGAAAATAGACTTAATGGTGATGATTTTATCATTAACCCTAACTTCAAAGATCCATTCTTCAGCTTCAACTTATCAACAAACAATGATAAAAATTCGATCAATAAGGAAGCTCTTCATGTGAAATCAATAGATAATATGAACTATCTGATTTTTGATGCTGATCAGGATCAGATATCTTTTACAATAGGAGATACTCTCCCTTCCATGGTAAAAGATAAAGAAGCAATTAAAGTTAAGGGAGAACGTTTAATAGGATTTAAAGAGACAAATCCTACTAATGATAAAGTACGTTACCTTTTATTTGAAGCTACTAACGATAAACAAATTGCTGTTTTTGATGATATTGAAAATGAATTTATTAGTTTGAATAAAAATATTGATAGTCAAATTCCATGGCCCCACCTGACAAACTAATTTGTTAGGTGGTTATTATTTCAATAGCAATTAAGAACTGTATTTTACTTTTTCACAACGATCGTTATAATATGTCTCACCGTCGATGGTTACGTGTTCCGTAAGCATTTAGATATCGGATATATGTTACCGAAATGTACCGGTTTTACAATTTCCCATTGCATTCTCCTCGCATATTACTTATAATGCTCTCATATAAAAGGTTTTTGATTAAGAGGCAACTTTAGCATAATTAATGACCTCTTATCTTAGTATCACATTTTGTTGCTCTTTTTACGTGCGCTCACACGGAAAGGACAAAATAATGGCAGTAATTAAAAAATATACAAAAAAAGACGGGTCAATCGCTTATATGTTTAACGCTTACTTGGGAATTGATCCAGAAACAGGAAAATCTAAACGGACAACTAGGCGGGGGTTCAGAACGCAAAAAGAGGCTAAAATAGCCATGTCAAGATTGGAGTTAGAAGTTGACTCAGGAGGGCTTGTCAAACAGTCCTACAAGACATTTGAAGAGGTATACGAGGTTTGGTACGAGCAGTATAAGAATACTGTTAAACCTGTAACAGCTGACCAAACAAAACGATATTTCCGGTTACATATTCTCCCAAAGTTGGGAGACATGAAAATAGCTAGTATTACAAAATTCACTTGCCAGAAAGCGGTAAATGAATGGAGCGAAGAATATAGCGCATTTCATCTTATTAAGAGCATTGCTCAAAAGATGTTAAACTATGCCGTCTCTCACGATATTATCGAGACAAATCCTATGCAATTTGTCATAATGCCAAAGCGAGTACCAAAAAAACAGGAGAAGGTTATGTTTTTGGAGTTAGATCAACTTAAATACTTCTTAATCAGAGCTAAAGAATTACTACTGTATCATGATTACTTGATTTTCAGAGTATTAGCTTTTACAGGCCTTCGAAAAGGCGAGTTAGCGGCTCTATTTTGGAGTGATTTTGACGAGATCAATCAAACTATCTCCGTAAGCAAAACTGCTGGGGTACTTAATAAAAAAAATGTACATATCTACTCCTAAAACTAAGCAAGCGTATCGCCTCATTAGATTAGATGACATCACATTCTCCGAACTCAAACAGTGGCGGAGACAGCAGAAAAAAGAATTACTCAAGTACGGTATTAGAATACATTCAGGAGATAAACAGCATATTTTCCACAGAAAAAACAATACAGTCCTATACCCTGAATACATCAATGATTTGCTATCCGATAAATTAAAAGTAGATTTCACACCTCACTCTTTTAGACACACACACGCATCGCTTTTATTCGAGTCAGGAGCTTCTCTAAAGGATGTGCAGGCCCGCTTAGGTCATACCGATGTAAGAATGACAATGGACATCTATACCCACGTCACGAAAACAGCGGAGCGAAAACCATAGACAGATTAAGCAAATATGCTAATTTCTAAATATGGTATTCACTTTGGTATTCAACACGCTAGACTTGTTGTCAAATAGCCATTTCTAGCGTGTAAATTATTTCTGGTATAAATAAGGGATGAATGCTAATCATCACACTCTCCTAATTTTATAAAAAATCACTTATTTCTATAAAGACTTCCTTGAGAAAAGACCTTATAATTAACTTGTTCAAACATTAACAATCTAATCATCCAAGGAGGAGTCAATATGAGAAAGAAACATCAAATGGTAGTTTTGGCAATACTGAGTGTCATTCTACTATTATTAGTGGGTTGTGGAAATAGTGCTGACAAGGCCACAATTAAAGATGGAACTTATGTCGGCGAAAGCAAAGGCAATGGCGGTACAATTACCGCTGAAGTGGTCATTAAAGAAGGCAAGATTGCGGATATTAAAAATACCAGTGATCATGAAACAGAAGGTTTAGGCGATGACGCGGTTGAACGTATTATGACGGCCATGGTTGCTAATAACACCGTCAATGTGGATGTGGTCTCAGGTGCCACAACATCATCAGAAGGCTTTATCACTGCTGTAAAAAGCGCTTTGGCAAAAGCAGGCGCAACGGAAACTGACTTTATGGCTGGTGATAAAATTCCGCTTAGCCAAGTTCTTGATCAGGAAGAATATAACGTTGATGTGGTAGTCATCGGTGCCGGTGGTGCTGGTCTTTCTAGTGCAGTTGAAGCTGCTAGCGCAGGGGCCAAAGTGGTAGTACTTGAAAAAACTTCGGCTGTTGGTGGAAATACAGCCGTGTCTGGTGGTGCTTTTAACGTTCCCGGCTCTGATTTGCAAAAGAAAAAAGGAATTGACGACAGCGTTGATCAATTTGTTAAAGATGCCTTGGAGGGAGGCGATAATTTAGCTAATCCTGAACTGGTAAAAGTGGTAGGTGAACATGCTTTAGAGGCCTACGAATGGATGCGGGATGATATCAAAGCTGAATTTATCCAGGATCGTGTCCAACAATTCGGTGGTCATAAAGTCCCTCGTTCTGTGATTCCCGTTGGTAATACGGGATCTGAATTAACCAATAAATTGAAAGTAGCCGCTGAATCCAAAGGCGCCCAAGTCTTTCTCGATACGGAAGCAACTGATTTAATTCAGGACAAATCAGGAAAAATCATCGGGGTGACTGCAAAAAACAACGGTAAGACCATTACTATTAACGCCTCAAAAGGCGTCGTGATTGGCAGTGGTGGTTTCGCCTCTAACGTCGATATGCGTACAAAGTACAATGCTGACTATGGAAAGCAGTATATGACCACCGCCGTTCCTGCCAGTACTGGTGATGGAATTATCATGGGTGAAGAGGTTGGAGCTGACTTAGTGGACATGGAACAAATCCAGGTTTATCCAACTGCCAGTCCTAAAACAGGCATCATCTCATATGTGGCAAATTCACGGTTTGACGGTGGCTTATTAGTCAATCAAGAGGCGAATCGCTTTATCAATGAAGTGGGACGTCGTGATGTGATTTCCAAAGCGATTCTTGATCAGCCCGGTGGCTATGCTTATCTAGTCTGGGGCCAAGAAATTGAATCTGTTGGTCATATGACTGAGGTTCACCAAGCTGAATTCGACAAAATGAAAAAAGATGATGTGATTTTTGAAGCTGAAACCTTGGAAGAAGCAGCCAAACACTATGACATTGATCCACAAAAATTTACAGCAAGCATTTCTCGTTTTAACGGCTTTGTTGCCGATGAAACTGATCCGGACTTCCAAAAACTAGGTGCCTTTGTCAAAGTTGAAAAAGGTCCTTTCTACATTCAAAAAGTGATTCCTTCTACCCATCACACCATGGGTGGTTTGAGAATTAATAAAGAAGCCGAAGTCCTCGATCTTCAGGGGAAAAAAATTCCTGGACTTTACGCTGCTGGTGAAGTTACTGGCGGCATTCACGGGACCAACCGACTAGGTGGGAATGCTATTACTGATATCATTGTTTTCGGCCGTATTGCAGGCGAAAACGTCTCAAAATAACCTGCTGACTGTGCTATACTAAAGCTATCTTAGGATAGCTTTTTTTACGATACAGGACAGAATAGTTTTGGAAAACCTTTCTTACTTATAGGAGAAAAAAATGAAATCATTTTACCAGCACATTATGAAGCCATTGATGATTGGCAGTGTTATTTTAGTCTTAACCCTTGCCTTAGCAACGATTGTTTACATGAACCGAATTATCACGCCGGATATTGACAAGTTAGCTTCGGAAATTCTTAGTTTAAAGGTGGATGAAGTCGATAACTGGCTTAATCGACACATTAATGTGTCTGAAAACCTGGCGCTTTTATTAGCTGAGACGCCCTTGACAACTGAGAACCGAGAATCTGTTTTGGCGATTCTTGACAATAAGAAACTGCAGACAAGTCAGGAGTATGAGAGTCTTGGTTTCATTACCTTAGAGGGTGAAAAATATTTGACCAATGGTGCTCATTTCAGTGTGACTGACCGGGACTATTACCAGCAACTTAAGGAGCCAAATCTGACTCATCTCTCTATGACTATCAGTTCTCAAGCCAATGCGGCTCAGGTCGTCTTAATCGTCTCAAAGGTCTTTAATCATCTAAATGAACTGACTGGCTATGTCAGTTTGGCCTTACCTTTGGCTTACATCAAGGAGACTGTCACCAGTTCAAACAACTTGTATTCAACCTATATTTATCATGCCAACACCGAGCAAACTTTAATTGGCGAAGCTTCTGCAATGACGCCTTTTGTCACTATGGACCAAGCGATCCCCAGCAATCCAAGCTGGCGCATCAAGTTAGCAATCGCTCGTCAAGATGTCTTGTTAAGTATGGATAAGACTTTTGTTTTTATTGCTTGTTTAGCGATTGCGTTAACCACGCTTTTTATGATTATTATGAGGAAACGGCTAGTAAAGGTCAACCAGCCGATTGAAGCTCTGGATCAAAAAATGGCGGCAACCTCAGCGGGCAACTATGTGGAGATCTTGCCCAATCAAGAAATTACGGAACTTAACCAAATTGGTTTAACTTACAATCGGATGGTAGTTAACATCCATCACCAACAGGACGTTATTCGCCAACAAGCCCATCAAAAAAATGAAGTGGAACATCAGGCCCTTTACGCCCAAATCAAACCTCACTTTCTTTACAACACCTTGGAAACCATTCAAGCCATGGCGTATGATCTTGACAGTGAGTTGCTTGAAGAAGCAATCGGAAACCTAGCAACCTTTTATCGCACAGGCTTAAGCAGTGATGCTCAAATCATCACAATCGCTCAAGAATGTCAGCACATTGACAGTTATCTCAGTATTTTGCGACTGCGCTATGATACTCTCTTTACTTATAAGTTGACCAATCTTGTGGATCAGAATCAACTATTTCTAAAATTTACCATCCAGCCCTTAGTGGAAAATGCTATTTATCACGGGATCAAACCTCTGGGCACTGAAGGTCATCTAGACATTAAGATTGAAGAGCAGGCAGGCGACATCATCGTTAAAGTGATCAACCCTGCTCCGACTCTAACCATGGAAGAAGTTGAGGCAGTTAATCAACAATTGCAAACCGCTACGAATGATAGTTACGGCCTTTACAATGTTAATCAACGATTAAAACTGCGCTTTGGGAGTCCCTATGGCGTCAATGTTTACTTGGAAGATCACTGCTTTATTGCCATGATTAAACAGCCTAAAATCAAGAAAGGAGATGCTTTATGAATATCTTAGTCGTTGATGATGAAGAACGGATTCGCCAAAATTTCATCAAACGGTTAAGCCGACTTCCAGTTAAATTTGACAATTATTACCAAGGGAAAGATGGTGTTGAAGGCCTTGCCGTTGTCCAATCAAAACAAGTTGACATTGCCTTAATCGATATCAATATGCCCTTTCTTAATGGCCTTGATTTGATTCAAGCACTTCACACACAAAATGTCGAGTTGAGCATCGTTATAATATCCGGTTACGATAATTTTTCTTATGCTCAAGAAGCTATTAAATACGGTGTCAAAGCTTATCTTTTAAAACCAGTTAAGCGGCAGGAATTTGATGAAACCATTATTGCCCTTTATCAAGAACTGGATTGTAAGCGACAAGAAAGTTTGGCTGACCAGATTATCAGCCGAATGAAACAACAAATCAGTTGTCCCCAGTTTAGTTTAAGTGATTTGGCCACCGAGATGGCCTTGAGCAGTGGTCATTTATCCAAGTTGATCATCCATGAAACAGGCGACTCCTTTGGTGAACTACTGACACGCCTACGGATTGAGCAAGCGAAAACCTTAATTCGGGAACTTCCTTATGGCACAAAAATGTATGAAATTGCCGAAATGGTGGGCTTTAACAATCAATACTATTTTAGCTCTGTTTTTAAAAAGCAGACAGGCCTGTCCCCTAAAGAATTTTTGAAAACCACCCAGCGGTCACCATAGCTTGATAAAGATGTCATCTCTTGATGAGTGTTGATTGTCACTCATCAAGAGTTATGTAATTTCCATATTCTACCGTTAATAGACTCAAATGACGTATTTATCTGCTACCAGCTTTTGAACCTGTTTCATAATATCCTCTTTCAGATAGTCGGTCTTCCCCACTTGACCAAAGGATTCATGAACCCCAACCCGCGATAAAGGAGTCGGACAAGTTTCACTTAAGACCTCTGCAACAGCACTTCCCAATCCTCCGATTACATTATGATTTTCTGCTGTCACGATGGCTCCTGTTTCAGCGGCTTCTTTAATTATTGCTTGATTAATCGGTTTGATTTGAAAAACATCCACAACCATGGTTTCGATGCCCTGACTGCTCAATTCTTCAGCTGCCAGCAATGGCTGACTGCCACGTCAACCTCTCGTCGTTACCCATAATACGAATTCTATTGGCTGTTACTAAGTCTTTTAACACCGGTACATTCGCACCCTCATAGTTATTTTCTGGTAATAATTTTTTTAATAAGGCATCTTTCAGTTGTGCCTTTTGATGAATGGTTCCAAAACGCGCCATGTTTGCCATAATCTCATCCACATCCAGTGTTGGAAAGACCACCAAATGAAAATCTTTTGACACTTTTTGCACTAAATATTGCTTAAATAATTCAACCATTAAAGACTTTACAATATAAAGTGGTTTACTTGAACTGAAGTATGCAGTGGAAAAAAATCATAACTTTCCGTTGCTAATTCTTTGGCAGTAGCAACGGAACGACGCTCTAACCAATGAAATTGAGAAATAACTGCTGTAACTCCTCCCCTCTCTCCGTTTCTTTATTTTACAATAGAATGGAATGGACTACCTAAAAATTGACGCAAAAAAACGCCACCTCTCTAGGATGACGTTTCAGCTCTTTATTTGATTCGCACACTCACCTGACTGTCTGTTTGTTGCAGTACTTCCAAGGTCTCATTTACTTCCAACAATCTAACCTCAGCCTTGCCTTCCTTTAATTCAACTTCCACTAAGGTTCCTTGAAGTCTCAATCTGAATCTTAACTGACTGATTTCTTTCGGTAAATGATTGGTCACATCTAGTTGCTGATGGCCAAAGGAGACACCAGCAAAGCCGTAAATCAGACTTAGCCAGCTGCCACCCATATTAGCAGCGTGAATCCCATCCTGACTATTGCCTTGCAAGTCGGTTAAATCCATTAAGGCGGTATCCATAAAATAACTATAGCCTTTTTCAGTTCGCCCAGTTCGGCTTGCTAAAATACTAAAAACGGAGCGAGACAGAGATGAATCATGAGTCGTAACAGTCTCATAAAAGTCATAATCTCTCATAATCTGTTCCTTTGAATAATCCTGTGGAAACAGCATCTCTGCTAATAACCCATCAGCTTGTTTTGACACCTGGTGCTTGTAAATGACCATGGGGTGATAATGTAACAACAATGGGTAATTTTCTTTTGGCGTTTCTGAAAACAGCCATGGGGCTTTTTCAAAGAACGTATCATCCTGCTTGATCAACCCTTTTTGATCATCATAAGGCAGCTTCATCTTATCTGCCGCTCTTTGCCAACTTGATAATTCTTCTTGAGCGATGCCATAACGTGTCCCTAATTCTACGGCATAACACAAATTATTTTGTGCCATTTTATTGGTGTAATAATTATTATTCACTAAAGCCGTATACTCGTCTGGCCCCGTTACTCCGTTGATTTGAAACTGTTCACTGCCATTTATTTCTACCCAGTCACCGTAACTTAACCAAAAACGAGCTGTTTCAAAAATGACTTCGGCCCCTTTTTCTTGAATAAATTGACGGTCTCCTGTCACCTTTTCATACAGTTGAAAACCATAGGCTATGTCGGCATTAATGTGCAATTGAGCCGTTCCTGCTGGATAATAAGCACTAGCCTCTTCACCATTAATTGTTCGCCAAGCAAACAAAGCACCTTTTTGAGCCAGCTTTTTGGCCCTTGCTTTTGCTTGAGGTAAGATGGAACAACGGTATGCCAAAAGGCTTTTGGCAATTTCTGGTTGCGTATAAGTGAAGAATGGTAGCATGTACATCTCAGTATCCCAAAAGTAATGGCCTTCGTAACCTTCTCCTGTTAAGCCTTTCGCCCCAAAGTTCGTCAAGCCATCTCTACCAGCATTTTGATAGAGATGAAATAAATTAAAGCGAATTCCTTTTTGTAGCTCTGGGTTTCCGAAAAGTTCAATATCACTTCCTTGCCAAAAAGCTTGGTAGTGTGACAATTGGCCATGATACAACCTTTCGAAATTCAAGTGTTGTCTTAGTGACCTTAAGCCTTCTAAGACTTGGGATTCATTTCTGACAGGGAACGAGATCAACGTAAAGTGATCAATCGAGACCGGTTTCTGCTCGTCAGCTAAAAGCTTAATCCCAATTGTGTCAGTTCCTACTTCCGTTTCCCCAGCCTCATTGATCATCACTTGGGACATCAAAATATCTTGTCCACTGTTCGCTGTCAGTTTTAACCAATTATCTACGATGGTTTCTTGGCCTAACTGTCCCTTCGCCTTTGCCACTCGTGGATCACTTATCTCAGTATCAGATACCGTAACATGTTCAAAATGGCTGGTCACCATAAATTCCCCACTGAAATTAAGAGGGGTCAAGGTTAATTTTAAGGCACTGACCTCTGGCTCAACTAAGGAAACAAAGGCCGTCACTTCAACTGTCGCTTTTTTTCCTGTCAACGTTTCAAGTTCATAAGACTCTGTCAAGGTCCCCCGTTCCATATTAAGTTCATACGCTTTTTGCTGAATGCGCCAGTCCTTTTGCTGGCTAGGCTCGCCTACGATGCTAATGTCTAAATTATGGCTGTTCGGCAATTTAATCATCGTTTGATGATTCTCTGCATAACCATAGGCCCACTCGCCGTAAGTAATTGGCTCTGTTTCGTAAAAGCCATTAACAAAGGTGCCAGGATTACTTTCTCCTGCCAATTGATTAAATAGGGCTGGACGACGAACCCCCAAGTGCCCATTACTCAAAGCAAAAAGAGTTTCAACATAGCTGGTAGTGTGTTGCTTTAGGTCCTTAAGTGTTAAGTTAAATGCTTGATTCATATTAGTCTCCTCTTAGATGCATTTTCTATTACTCACATTATAAAGCACTTTCAATTCAGTTGATTCCCAATAATTTGCTTGATTATTCTTATATTTTGTCTTATCTCAAGTCAAAAAGTTAGCAGCTACCTGCTAAGGACCTTCAGCTATCCGGTGCTCCATCTTTTTTCGGTACATTAAAGGAGACATGCCCATTGACTGTTTAAACCAGCGATAAAACGTTTTGTCATTCTCAATGCCACTCTGTCCAATGATCTCAGAGACATTTTGTGACGTGTTAATCAACAACCATTTCGCTTTATTAATGCGGTAATCATTTAAAAATGTAATAAATGTTTTACCAGTGTTTTTCTTAAAAAACTTGGTAAAATAAAAATCACTATAGCCCACAAGTTGAGCCACATCTGCTAACATTATTTTTTGCTGATAGTTCGTTTCTACATAACGGAAAACTTTAGCCAGTTTTTCCAGAATAGCTTTACTATGAACAGTTTCTTGAGTGGGATTCTCCCTTTTTTTTAGAGGAACTCGTCTTAAAAGTAACACAAGTAACTCTAATAAATTGGCTTTTTGTTTAAATTGATAGCCAATCTCTTTCTCCTGCTCTTCACGGTAACACTCATTCAGCAATTCTCGTAGTTGTTCTTCGACTTCCCTGTCCCAAAGTGGACTATAGGGTTCCATCTGTTTAAATAATTCTTGTAAATTGACCTGATCCGTATCCAGATTCGCAAAGAAGGATAAGTCAAATTGAAAAACAATCCGTTCACTGCCAGGAGATGCGAGAACATAGTGGCTATCGCCGCCGTTAATGACCACCATCTCCCCAGCAGATAAGGTGTAGGGCTGATCATTGATGCCCAAATTGATCCTTCCTTCTGTCACATAGATGATTTCAATCTCTCGATGCCAATGAGGAACGGTCAGTATATCTCCGTCATTCAGTAAAATGCGAAAGGGAAACTCATCAGCCAGTTGTGGCATTTCCAGATAAATAGCCATTGTTATGCACTCACTTTCTAGTTGTTGTTACTATTGTAGCATATCTTTCCTCCTAATTAATCCGTCTTAAAACAAAACTAGGCCTCCAGATAGCTACTATCTGAAGGCCTAGTTCATTTATTTAAATGACGATTAATTCAACATCAATATTATTTCGAGTTGCTTTTGAGTAAGGACAAACTTCATGAGCTTTAGCTACTAATACTTCGGCTTGAGCTTTTTCCACGTCATCAATCTTCACTTCCAGTTGAACACCCACTTGGAAACCACCTTCTGGATCACTGTAAAGCGACACACGTGCAGTAACCGAACTCTTTGATTCGATTTTTTCTTTCTCCATCACTAACTCAAGGGCACTGTTAAAGCATGCGCTGTAAGCAGCTGCAAAAAGTTGTTCAGGATTAGTTGTGTGTTCTTTTTTTACACCAGGGGAGACGACCTCATATGAAAAACTTTTATCTGGTGAATGAACTTCCCCAGATCTGCCGCCTGTATTAACGATGCTTGTTTCAAAGATTTTTTTCATGAATGATTCCTCCTATTTTTTTGGTCAATAAGTTCACTTCTTCTAGTAAAGTGGTATATGTTTGCTGGTCAATCCTTAGTTGGTCAATACAACCGGATACCTGATGATTGATCTCTGTTTCCAACTGGATAGCTTTAGGTGTTAGTGAGATACTCACCTTACGCTCATCTTCTGGCAGACGTACTCGCACCACATAACCACTCGATTCCATCCGCTTCAACAAAGGCGTTAAGGTCCCGCTATCTAAATCTACCATCTTTCCCAAGGTCGTTACGGTTTGATTGTTTGTTTCCCACAAAGCCAACAGCACAATATACTGAGTATAGGTCAAGCCGAAGGGTTCCAAAGCTGCCCCATACATCTTGGTAAATTGCTTAGAGGCTTTATAAATGGAAAAACAAAGTTGCTCATCTAATAATCGCTTCGCTGATATCATATTAACACTCCTAACTTGCGAACAATTCAATTGTACACAACCTTTTGTAATTGAGCAATTATTTTGCTTAGTGGCTAATTCTCATTCGCCAAGTTAGCAGTTTCTTTTTCAGCTTTTTTAAGATACACTTAAAAGAGCTTGTAACTGGAAAGGAGCTTTTCCGATGTATCTTGCCCCACTCTTTGAAAATGATGTACCAAAGGCCCTTTAATAGTCAAACCCCACAACTAAAGGAGCGAATGACCATGATACTTTCAATTAATTCACGGATTACAACTGAAACACCCCAAGTTAAACTATTACTAACCGAACTAGAGTTTACCTATGAAAAAAAACAAGTCACTATTTGGAACGACCTGCTTAACCCACTAATTGAAGAGATTGAGCAACAGGATGTTGAATGTATTCGGCAAAATCCAGCCATTATTGGCACAAAAAAGACCTATAAACATTACGGCAAGGATCCAGCTCGTTTCCGTCCTTCTTCAGAAAGTCTTTGGCGTCGGCTCGTCCAACAAAAAGGGCTGTACCAAATTAATTCTCTGGTTGACCTCAACAACTATTTGTCCTTGCGCTATAAAATTCCTTTTGGCGTGTATGATGCTGAGACACTTTCACTCCCCATAGAATTAACCATTGGTGAAGAGGGGATGAGTTATTCCGGGATTGGGAAGGCAGCCATTAATCTTGAAGGGGCCTTAGTTCTCAAAGACCAGCTTGGCTGCTTTGGCGGACCTACTAGCGACTCATCTCGAGGCATGATTACCAGTAACACTCATCGAGCATTACTGATTGGTTATGTATGTGATGAATACAGTCCGTTAGAAAACATCCAAGCTGATATTAGCAAACTATTACCGACTTACTTACTAAATGGTAGCGTCCACAGTCAACAGATTATTTAACCCTGAAACTAGAGAGGGACTTCCTAAAAAGAAACGAAGACGGAATTTTTTCCAACTTCGTTTCTTTTATCTGCATACGTCTCATTGCATAAAACATCCCTTTTTAGTACAATGAGGTAAGACGTATTTTAGGAGGGGGTTGTAAGCCGAATTGGTCACGCTACAAAAGAAAAAGCTTAAGAGGCGTCTAATGATTGGCGGTTACACTGGAGTATCGGGCTTAATTTTCTTCCTTTATTCCTTTCAAGCCCTTAATACCTTATTAAATGACCCCGACTCTTATTCCCCTTATGTTGCTCCCAGAATTATGACGTGGTTATATGATAAAATCGGTCCTTTGTTAACGACTGTGATTTCGCTACTGATCGGCTCTTTAATGATTACCGTTGGACTGTATCAATTGCTTGCTTATGGCATTCAAAAAAATAAACTAACGTCGACCAGCACTAAGGGTCATCCTCATTTACTTAGGATGATTGATGAAGAGTAGTCGGACAAAAGGGAAGGGATAACGAATGAAAAAAATACTACTCCTTAGCCTACTCCTGATCGGCCTGAGTGGCTGCGCTCTAACTAAAAAACAGTCACCTGATGACTCATTAGATTCACTTCCAAACTATGAACTTTATGAAGAGATTACTTCTGATAAACTCATTACACCAGAGATCGAGTCCAGTCAAACTTCAGACAGTTCTCCAACCAACTAATACGACAAAAAGGAATCAAATTAGGTCAATCCTAACTTGATTCCTTTTATTCATCTATTTAAACAGTATCATGTAGCCAATTTGAAAAATTAAGATTAGGACAGCGGGAATAATTTGATTTTTTATGACACCAAATCTATCTTTCATGTCCAGCATCGCCACTGGCACGACATTGAAATTAGCAGCCATTGGGGTCATCAATGTGCCGCAGTATCCGCAGGTTAAAGCGATCATGCCAATGATAACTGGGTTCGCCCCATAAGCTAATACAAAAGGTGCCCCAATCCCGACAGTCATTACGGTAATCGCAGCAAAGGCATTCCCCATAACCATTGTAAATAATACCATTCCCAAGGCAAAGACAATAATCCCCACGTTAACATTGCCTTCCGGAATAAATTTACCGACAATCTTGGAGACCACATCCCCAACACCGGCAGCCGTAAAGATCGCACCTAAACTGGCTAACAACATCGGCAGCATGCTGAGAGGGCCTACTTGAGATAATAGTCGTTCTGAATCATTTAAAAAGACAGTTGGTTTGTTTTCTGGTGAAAAAACCATCAATAAGATCACTGACACAATTACCCCAAAGCCAACCCCAACTAGGGCCCCTAAATTAGTAAACAAGGCAAAGATAATCGCAAAAATTCCCATGCTAATGGCTGGAATAAAGATTTTAGCGCCAATCTTATCAGACATTTTTTGCATGTATTCCGGAGAAGGGGCATGTATTTTCCCAACTTTAACTTTTTTGGTAATGGCCGGTAAGGTCATCACGATAACGATTATTCCTGATACCAGTGGCGGAAACCAACGGCCAAAGGCTAAAACGATTCCTAACGAACACCAGAAAATAGCTGTCCCATAAGGTGCCGGGTTTTCTTTATCTAAGGCGTTCTTGACGCCTACATAAAAAGCGATAAATCCCATAAACATATATAACACTTCTAATAATTTAACACCTAAGGTTATTTCAGGTGCTGTACTTGTAAAAAACTCAATGATTCCCATTATTGTTCACCTTTTTTCTTTGCTTTATATTGCTTCTGGAATTTGCGGTCTTTTAAGTTATAATAAACAATTCCCACAAACAAGGCAAAGATACTCACTGGAATTGTCGCTTTCGCTAAATCCACTAACTCCACTTTATACCCAAGGCTGGCCAGTGTCGATTGAACTAACAGGCCACCGCCGCCTCCTACAAAGAGAACTTGACAAAAGAACCAGGCAATATTTTCCATACCAGAAGCCATTCCTTTTAATTCCTCAACGTGCTCTTCACTAGGCTCATTGCCGGCTGCTTCGATTGACCCAACTGCCATCGGCATGATGATTGGCAAAACAAATCCAGCAACACCCCCAAAACTAACGTTAAATGCGGCAAAAATCCCGCGCATGATTCCGTAAGCCCCAATCACCAGACCGGAAGTTGCCCCTTTTACATGACCGATTAATTTGGCCGCTTGATCTTTTAGACCGTTCCGCTCCAAAGTCCCTGTCACTAACATAATAATAATAAAAATAGCCATGGCACGATTGGCCACAAAACTTGCCCCTAAGGTTTCCAACAACCCTTCCACACCTAAGCCACCGACTAAGGCAGTCGCAATTGCGGCAACTAAAATAATCAAAATTGAATCCAGCTTCAGAGCAAATCCAACAATGACGATTAAAATACCAATTAATTTTAAATACTCCATGTTCTCTCCTACTTTCTTTTCTCTCCCCTGAATTTTCAGGAATTTTTATGAATCATTACAATTATAAGTCAGGACGCTACGATTTACTATCTAAATCCGCTGTATTACGTTGAAGACTTTCACTTTTTTTAAAATCACTCTGACTATATCAATTAAGCAAGGAAATTGTCTCACTGATTCATTCACACCCCCTTAATCAGAACTGGCTAGCAATGGCCTTTGTCGAATACGAGCCAACTTAAGTGACCCCTCCGTAACTTGCCACTCTTCAAACCACGTTGGTTCCAAGCTTAGTAACAAATCAATTGTCGCAATATCATGAGTCAAATGGGTCTCCCCACATAGTTTCAAATAGTCTCCTTGGGCCGTCTCATCGGCCACTTCACTTGTATACGCAACTGTAGTAATCCAAGGAAAACGAATCGAAGGATAACGGTGGCTGTTTTCGTGATTAAAATAAATCCAATAGTTTATCATGTTTTGGTAATAATCTGCTGGAAATAATTTTGGTAACCATTTATGTGCGTAAGTCTCAAACCGGTTCATCCATTCCTGATTTAAAGCGGTCATTTCCTGATTAGCACCAATCGCCGAGGCAATCTCTTTTTCAAGAGCCCGGTTTAGCTGTAAATTAGCCTTAAACCTGTCGTCTTTGATTGCCCAAAAGTAGCCGTATAATAAGGAACGGGGCAACCAAAAGCCTTTATAGGATGGCGAGGTGTAACCAGAAAACTGCTGATCCCATTCATGTGAAGGCACGCCATGATTATCGACCACTACATCTGGCAACAACTGATACCAAATCTTCGTAAAGGCTAGGGCTTCTGGATAGATGGTTTCAGGGTTAAAATACTCATGATAAAACTCTTTGCCTACCGCATTAAAACGCGCCACATGTAATTTCCAATAAGGATTTTCTTGCTGTAGTTGATAGTGAATCTCCGCTCCATCCACATTTTCCAAGGGTACAATCATCAGGTTTAGTTTCTCGCTTAAGTTAGCGTACTTGGGATTCGTGACAAGTTCTTTTAATAACAACAAGGCCCCATTTGTACCCGACACTTCATTTGCATGATGGCGCGCGTTAATAATCAATGAGGGGTTATTGGTTAGCCGTTTCACTCTAGACACATACTGCTGCTTTCCTGCGATTTCAATGCCATAAATTGGACGACCTTGGTAGGTTGTACCAATTTGCGAAACAGATAGCTCTGGCACGCACTTAAGCTGGCTAATTATCTGGTTGTAGGCCTCGTCCCCAATCACTTCCCTTTCCATTAAATCAATGTCCTCAATGGAAAGAACGGGGTTCGCCACTTGACTAAGTGGAACAGCAGCCTGAAACAGCCCTGTTTTAGTTTTAAATGTCAGCCTACCAAATCGGTGCAAAAATTTCAGCACTGTCAGCTGACCTGTTTCGACTAATCGAGCATAACTTTCCACATACTGATCAGAGATGCCATCAACACTGATTGTCAAATCAAATAGCTGATGTTTTTCATTGTACGTGACCTCCGTTACAACCACAGATAATTGCTCTTTTGAGACGGAAGCATATTGCTTAAGACCTTTATTCCAAATAAAAGGCTGATTGTCTTCTTGGTCATAAACTGAGCATTTAAACTTGGGTTGTCCCGCCCCTACTTTTAACTGTGGCAATAGCAGCCCTGGGGCATCCAATAAGCGGTCCCATTTCAGCAAACCGTATGTTTTGAAGTAATCCAAGCCAACAAAATACAAGTCTTCATGAAAACTATTTAAGCTGGAAATCATGTCTTGTCTGGTAGTTAACTGATACTCCGGTTCGCTGACGGTAGCTTCCAAAATAATTTTCGAAAACAGTGGTTCCTGACAGTTCTCTTTTAAGCCCCCTGTCTTTTCATTCAACAACTCACCAAACTTAGGCAGCAATTCTTGTTGATAAATCTCCCAGATCTGTTCCAAATCTGTTTTGATTCGCTGTTGAATGACCTTTTCCTGATTTACCTCGACACGTATCTCCCCGGTTGCCGGGTGAGTTTTGCCTAATTCTGGGAACTCATCAATATAAGCTCGTTCAGCCCAAACAGCCTGATAACTTTTTTTGTAGATTTCTTGCCCTTGATGATAACCTTTTAAGACATAAGTACTTGCTTGTTGACTCTCTCTAAAATGAATCTCATCCCTTGAAATAGCCAGTTTTTCTGCTAAAACATCATCGATGGGATAAAGTTCCTGTAAAAAGCGAATAGGCAAATCATACCAATGTTCCTCATCCACACCTACATTATGGTAAGTCGGTGTTGCCCCATCCTCATCCAGCCATTCCAACTGCCCCTCTGGTAAAAAAGGGTTAAAATAGACGACAATTTGATCCAGTTCTTGCAACTGGGTTAATTCTGGCAAGACGTAATCACTAATCCAGGAAAAGCCCTGCTTATATGCTGATACAATTTCAATCTCCTGAAGGTCTGCCCCTTTCTCTAATAGCTCACGTCTGATTTCTTTTTCCAACTGTTGCCGTTGTTCCAAACCTTCACTTAAAACACCGTAAAGGGCTACCTGATCCCCGGCCTTAAGGGTTGGATAAACGGTCTCACTCAATACGTCTTTAAAGGTATCCACTTCCCACTGAAGTGGATACTCTTCTTCGAAAACTTTCACTGGTTCAATATACTGCAAAAATGGTTGTTGATCCACTTGTTGATGAGCTGCTAAATAAACCTGTTGCCCATCAGCATTTTGCAAACAAAAACTTTTTGTTATTTCCTGCATCACGTCGATTAGTAGTTGACCACTCTGCTGATCTGGAAAAAATTGACAGAAATCAACCATAAACTTCAGGAGGGATTGACCATCCCCCTTCACTTTCACTAGTCGACGTCCCTGATGGTCTGTCACACTCAAGCTAGGCTCTCCTTGCTTCTCCATTATTAAGACATTACCTTCATCTTTAGCATCAGCAAAAAGAGCGCCTTCAAATGCCGTTGTTTCCATACCAAAACGAAACATTAGCTGGCACAAAGCAGATAGCTGCCAGACATCCACCGCCTCCTCTAACCAGATTTTTAAATTCAACTCATCCGCTAAAAAATCGTGATTGTTGTCCTCTAAAATGTAGCCCTCTGCAAAAAGGGATTCCAGCCCTTTTTGATAGCGCCAATCAGTCTTTGCTGTTTTTTCAGCAAACTGATTAACGGATGCCCCCACTGATTCCTTCCCCTGCCTCAACTGAAACTCCTGATAAAGTGATTCCCCATTGCTCCAATTCCCAATCTCACAAATAGGGAATTCGGCCGCCACTGTCTGAAATCCCTGCATAAAGGCGACTTGAATGGCTTGCTTTTGTTCCTTTAAACTCATATTCATTTTCAGGACTAGTTTTTCCACTTTCTTCTCTCCTCAAATAGATTTTTGTCAGTGTCTGTCATTATCTTATTTTTTGGTATTGTTCTAGAAAATCCACTATTGATTACTGCCTTTTCTTTATCATAGCATAACCATTAACACCTGTTAACTGATAGTTATCTCGCATAAAAACAGGCAATAGATTATTTCATCGTGGATCTCCAACTCTTTTCCTTATTCGTACCACCATTTCCCTCGCCTTTCAAACTAGTTCAATCTGAGGCTTTTCCAGAACCTATTTATCAAATCTCTTTTGCTTTTACTCAATTAACTCCTATTAAAAAAAACTGTGACAAACGTTGATGTATTCGATTTAAACTCATTTGAGATACAATAAAAGACTGGTCTCGAGATAGGGGAAGTTGAATCCCTTAGAAAATAAATGAAATCCTCATCAAGAGCTGGACAGGTAAATCTTGGCGGCTCTTTTTTAGCACTCCCCTTTTTTTTGCACAAAAAAAGAGCCAGCATCTGACACTGACTCTCACAATTATTAAGCTGTTTTTTCTGTTTTTGGTACTAGGAAGTATGCTAATGCAAAAGACAACGCAATTGCCAAAATAATCCCTAAGACCGCAAAGATGAAGTACTGGCCGATATAAGCTGGCAGGCTAAAGATACTTGAAAGAATATAGCCATAAATTCTCACTCCGAAAGCCGCAATAAAGGCTGAGGCAACAGAACTTCCAACTGTGGCAGCTATAAAGGCTTTTTTGTATTTCGTTAAAACACCGAAGAGTGCAGGTTCAGTAATCCCTAATAAACCTGAGACAGCTGCTGACACGATAATTGATTTTTCTTCCTTGGAGCTGGCTTTAAAGTACATAGCAGCCGTTGCCCCTGTAATGGCCATATTCGCCATAAACATCATCGGCATCAACATATCATAGCCTTGATTGGCAAAGTTTTGCAAGGCAATCGGCGTCATGGCGTGATGTAACCCGGTTAAAATAGCAATTGGTCGAATGGCTCCAACAATCACCCCAGCTAAAATTGGCGAAATTGAGAATAACCAACTAACACCGTCCGCTAATAAATTACCAGCATGAATGCCGATGGGGCCAATAACGGTTAAGGCTAAAATCCCTCCTAAAAATAGCGAAATCGTTGGTGTAAAGACCGTTCTCAACACATCCGGCAAGACTTTATCCACCCAATTATAGATATAACTTAAGGCAAGAACAGAGAAGATAATTGGAATAACCGTTCCGGCATAGTTAAACACGGGCACTGGCACTAACCCAAATAATAGAAATTGAGAGATTTCCCCAGCAGCGACTGCTGCGCTCATCGTCGGAAACTGCAACGTGGCTGCAATCGCAATGGCTAGGTACATATTGGTTTTAAAAATTCTGGCCGCAGAGGCTGCCACGAAAAATGGCAAAAATGTAAAAACACCACTTGCTAGCATATCAATGACTAAAAAGGTCGGCGTCGTATTGGAAATGACATTTAGCGCTACTAAGCCGGCCATCAACCCCTTGATCATTCCTGCTCCTGCAATCGCCGGGACAATAGGTCCAAAGACCCCTGAGACCGTATCCATAAAGAGGGACACTAATCCTTTTTTCTCATGGCTTTCAGCTGGTGGCTCAGATTCTGATTCCAAGTTTAAAATAGTTGCCAAGGTTGTAAAGTACTCTGTCACCGTTGTTCCAATGACAACTTGCAGCTGATCACTTTGATACTTAGTCCCCATGACACCTGAGACCTTCTCCAATTCATCATAGTTGACCTTCGAGGCATCCTTTAAATCAAAACGTAGACGAGTCATACAATGCCAGGCATTGTTAATATTACTTTCTCCGCCAATATTTTCAATAATCTCACGGATAGATTGTTCATGTTTCATTCCTACCAACTCTTTTCTTTTAAAATATCGTGATTCCGTTTGCAAGGTCATAATAGCATAAAATAAGCAGACATCAAAACAGTCCTAATATGTATAAAACAGCAACCTAAACCTTTATTTAAAAGCTTTCACACTTGTTTTCCTAAATAATTGGACTGGTTTTTAAAGCTATTCTGCTCTTTTGGCAAGCCAAATTGACTCTACACTTTAAGCATGGTTAAATAGCTACTATAGATAACTATTTTGAGGAGTGTGGAAATGAAAGAAACAATCATTACTGATGTTAAGTGTTACGCAATCCGACCTGATCGACATAACTTAGTGGTCGTTAAAGTTGAAACAAATCGTGGGGTTGTAGGATATGGTTGCGCCACGTTCCAACAACGTCCCCTTGCAGTTAAAACCATGGTTGAAGAATACATTAAACCCATTTTAATGGGGAAAGATGCTAATAATATTGAAGACCTATGGCAAATGATGTTAGTCAATGCTTACTGGCGTAATGGACCCGTGATTAACAACGCCATTTCAGGTGTCGACATGGCGCTTTGGGACATTAAAGGGAAACTGAGTGACATGCCTCTTTACCAATTACTTGGTGGCAAATCACGAACAGCCATTCCCGCTTATACCCATGCCGTAGCAGATAATTTAGAGGACTTGTATGCTGAAATCGATCGCTTTTTAGGAGATGGCTATCAGTATATTCGCTGTCAGTTAGGTTTCTATGGTGGCAATGGAACCAACATGAATCTACCAGAAGGTCAGTTAGCTGGCTCTTATTTTGACCAAAACCAATACATGAACACAACGTTGAAAATGTTTGCTGCTGTCAAAGAAAAATACGGACACCAATTCCAGATGCTTCATGACGTTCACGAGCGACTTTTTCCGAATCAAGCCGTCCAGTTCGCCAAAAAAGCGGAACCCTTTGATTTGTTCTTTTTGGAGGATATCTTGCCACCCAACCAAAATGAATGGTTGGCACAAGTCAGAGCACAAACAACGACGCCAATTGCGACTGGTGAATTGTTTAATAACCCGGCCGAATGGAAAAATCTAGTGATTAATCGCCAATTGGATTATATGCGGGCTCACGTCTCTCAAATCGGCGGCATTACGCCCGCCTTAAAACTGGCTCATTTTTGTGACGCTATGGGTGTTCGGATGGCATGGCATACCCCTTCGGATATTACACCGATTGGTTTAGCCGTCAATACTCACTTAAATATTCACCTGCACAATTCAGCCATTCAAGAAAATATCGATGTCCCAGCTAACACTAAAACACTCTTTAGCCACGTCCCTGAACCTGTTAAAGGTTATTTCTATCCGATTGACAAGCCAGGAATTGGCGTTGATTTTGCCGATGATTTTGCCGCTGACTTTCCACCTGTCTATCGGGAACACGAATGGACTCAAAGTCGAATTCCCGATGGTACTCTCGTAACGCCTTAAGTTTATTGTCTGAACTGATGATTTTGTTTATTAAAAGGCGTGATATACGTGCAGGAATAATCAATGGCCACTATTTCACTGTATTCGTAAACTCGACCGTCATCAAATAAACACCGATTTTCAATTTTCATTGCCGGGCTGCCCTTCTTACATTGAAGATAGGCAGCCTGTTCTTTGCTGATTAAAACTGGTGTGTAGCTGGTGATGTAATGGGAAATTTTAAAACCAGATTGCTGGACAAATTTCTGAATTGAGCTTTCGACAACCTCTTGGGTTAAATCAGGAAATAACGCCACTGGCATTCGTGATGTTTCAATTTGGGTTAATTGAAAATTAACGATTCGCAACCGCTGAAATTGCCAGACAGCCTCCCCTTTTTCAATTTGAAAGGTTTGACAGTCTTTTTCATTGGCCCCTTCCTTCGTGAGATAAATCGCTTTTGACGAAATTCGATCGTAGGGGTTACGGGTCAGGGAATTGTATACCAGAGGATTTTGTTTGGCTCCTTTAGTAATATACATCCCCGATCCTTGGACCACCTTGATTACCCCAATGTCCTGAAGACTTTTTATGGCTTCCTGAATGGTAAATCGAGAGACCTGATAGGTCTCGGCTAGTCCTCGCTGGTTGGGTAGCTTCCCCTCAGGAAATTGATTTTGATAGATTTTACTAAGTAAATCTTGAACGATAAATTCTCTTTTCTGCATGGCTAGTTCTCCTCGATTATTTTCATGTATTGTAACCTATTCCACCAAAAAAAGCACCTCTCTCAAATCCCTTCAACCTCACAATAATACCTCTGTTAACTAAGGTGTGAGAGGTATTTTTGCATTAAACTAGTTTGCTGTGGCTATTTTCATAAACATGGCCACACTGCTAGACTCCTTAAACCTAAACGACTCATGGCGCTTATTAGCCGACAGACTTACAACTAAGCAGACATTGATTTCTGATGCTGCATCACACTCTAAATACGCTGAAAGTTCAGCCATCATTCGTTTCCCCAAACCAGCATCGCCAAGCACCCGACTCATTGCCACCCGTTCTGTTTTGCCCGAGAACAACAAAAAACAGCCTATTCTCTAAGGTTTTCTGAGCCTTACTTACAGAACGACTGCCAAAATTCTTATAGGGTTACAGCCTCTCTCATTTATCACCCCCTCAAAAAAAAGATTCCCCAAACTACTGAGAAATCTTTAAACTAAAGGTCTGTTTAAGTAAGTGACGGGCATTTTCCACATAATAAGCAACAGCATATTCCAAGGCGCGATCATCTACTTCAAAGGCCGGATGATGCCACTCCTGTGGCCCGTTTGTTCCAATAAAGGCAAATAACCCAGGAACAGCCTCTTGATAATAAGCAAAATCTTCGCCACCTAAGGTCACCTCAGGGACAATGACCGTAGCAAATTGGCCCGTCACCTGACTGACTTTGGCGGCCAGAGCCCCATCGTTCCAAACAGCAGGTGGACTTTGCACCCACTCCAATGTGCTTGTCTGACCAAATGCCAGAGGAATATTAGCCACTATTTGAGCTGTTAACGTCTTGACTGTCTGTTGTACCTCTTGACTAAAGGTCCGAATAGTCCCTTCAAAAAAAACGGTCTCAGGGATGACGTTCCATGTGTTTCCACCAGTAATGTGAGTCACACTTATGACAGCCGAATCCAAAGGTGAAACGTGACGACTGACAATGCTTTGGAGAGCCGAGACAATCTGACACGCCGTCACAACTGGATCTGATCCATTATGAGGCGCTGCAGCATGACTGCCAACACCTTTAATCGTCACCTTAAAACGATCCACAGCAGCCATTAAAGGCCCTTCCTTGATGCCAATCGTCCCTATCGGCAAGTCCGGTTTATTATGGAAACCAAGAATGGCCGACACCCCTTCCAAATGACCTGCCTCAATGACTTGACGGGCACCACCATTGTCTTCTTCAGCAGGTTGAAAAATCAAACGAACTCTACCATTTAGTTGAGATTCTTGGGCTTTTAACAAGGTGGCCGCACCCAAAAGAGCCGTCGTGTGAAAATCGTGACCACACGCATGCATCACTCCTGGATTGTTTGATGCATAACTCAAGTTGGTGGCCTCATTAATCGGCAAGGCATCAATATCTGCTCGCAAGGCAATCATCGGTCCTGTTTGACCAATTTCAGCAATCACTCCCGTGGTTAAGGAGGTCTCCAAACAGGTGATATCCAGTGCTTCCAAATACGTTTTAATATAGGCTGTGGTCACCACTTCCTGATTGGATAGCTCTGGATTGGCGTGTAAATAATGGCGAATTGCCGTTAATTCTGCTATAAAAGCTGGGGATAGTTCAGTTAACATGATGTCCTCCTTATTGAGCAACCTGCTCTTAAAGTTGCTCAAAAGCCTGTTTTAAATCAGCTATTAAATCCTCAGCCGCCTCCACACCAACTGACAAACGCAATAAGGTGTCAGTTAAGCCATAGCTTTCCCGCAGCTCTTGGGGAATATCGGCATGGGTTTGAGTAGTCGGATAGGTAATTAAACTTTCCACCCCGCCCAGACTTTCTGCAAAGGTAAAGACGTGCAGATTAGCCAGGAAGGGCTTAATACAGGCTTGGTTTGGCAATTTTATACTAATCATACCACCTCGCCCCGGATAAAGCACCTCCGATACCTGACTTTCATTTGCCAAATAACGAACTAACGCCTGAGCATTTTTTTCATGGCGTTCCATTCTTAGGGCCAAGGTTTTTAACCCCCTAATAAGCAACCAACAATCGAAAGGAGACAAAACCGCCCCAGTTGTGTTTAAAAGGACACCTAAGCGTTCTCCTAAGTCTTGGCGGTTTGTGACAACAGCGCCAGCCAAAACGTCGTTATGCCCTCCCAGATACTTGGTAGCACTATGAATCACGATATCAGCTCCCAAGGTTAGTGGCTTTTGAATAATCGGCGTGTAGAACGTATTATCAACCATTACCAGCGCACCAGAAGCCTTGGCAATCGTCGCTATCTCCTTAATATCCACCACGCTCATCAACGGATTAGTTGGCGTTTCGATGAAAATACCAGCTGTTTCAGAGGTGATCAAGCTCTGGAGTTCGGACACTTGATCAAAATAACGAAACTCATAAAAGCCCTGTTCTTCCAGTTGATTAAAATAACGATAACTCCCTCCGTATAAGTCTCTTGAAGCAATTAATTGACTCCCTTTCGGAAACAGAGCCAAAACCAGTTGAATCGCGCTCATCCCTGAACTGGTGGCAAAACCTGCCACGCCTTCTTCTAGTTTAGCCAAGGCCTCCTCCAATACTAGGCGAGTCGGATTTTGCGTTCGGGTGTAATCAAAACCTGTGCTCTCACCTAATGTTGGATGGGCAAAGGTTGTTGAAAAATGGACGGGTAAACTAACTGCCCCAGTGGTTTGATCCTGCTTATTGCCAATTTGTGCCAACATCGTGTCTACTTGTAACTGTCCCATATCCATCATCTCCATTTTCTCTTTGTATAAACAAAAAAACCGTCCTCATCATAAACAAATTGCTTATGACAAGGACGGCAGTTTATCTTTAATAAACCAACGCGGTACCACCTCGATTGTGGCACCGTTTTGATGCCACCTCTCCAAGTACTTAACGCTAAAAAACGTTGCATACTCTGACGCTATAATGGGCGTTCCCATTCCAAGCTTACGGTTGTCGCTCGCCTAAAAAAACTCAGAGACCATTTTCGTCAAAGGATTCATTGTCTTTTTTCAGCTAAACAAGACTTTCTGTAAATGAAACCACGAGATTACTTTTCTCTTCTACGTTTTTTCTAATTAAATTTTAATCTTATTGTTGGTTAATAAAAATAGTAACAAAGAAAGATTAACTTGTCAACTGATAATAAAACGAAGCTTAAATCCCTTTTATATCAACATTTAAGTCATACCCCTGTTTCACAAATCCCATTTCGCATTCTATACAGTTTACAGAATAATGAGTGAGAAGTCTTTTTTACTCCTTTTATTTATGATAAACTATCTCATATTCAAATAGTAATTTCAGAAAAGTTTCAGGAAGGGTGATAGGTATGAATTCAGGAGATATTAGTTTCATTTTAATCTGTGCAGCACTTGTCTTTTTAATGACACCAGGCTTAGCGTTTTTCTATGGGGGATTGGAGCGCCGGAAAAATATTATCAACACGATGATGATGGTCATCTGTGTCTTGGGACTTGCTTCCGTTTTGTGGTTCGCTGTCGGTTACAGTTTATCCTTCAGCGGTGAAGGTAGTTTTGTCGGTAATTTAGATAAGATCTTTTTTAAAGATGTTTCCTTAACAACTGGCTTTAAAGAAGACAGTACCATTCCTGAAGGCTTATTTGCAGCCTTTCAAATGATGTTCGCGCTGATTACAGTAGCTATCATTACAGGGTCTGTTGCTGGTCGAATGCGCTTCTCTGCAATCTTTTTATTTATTGCCGCTTGGTCAATCGTTGTTTACTACCCAATGGCTCATATGGTTTGGGGGGGTGGCTTCCTTGAAGAAATCGGCTCAATCGATTTTGCCGGTGGAAATGTGGTTCATATCAGTTCAGGAATCTCGGGCTTAGTCTTGGCCATTGTCCTTGGAAAACGACGGGGTTACAACAAGCTGGAATACCGACCTCATAATATTCCGTTTATTGTGCTAGGAACTGGACTTTTGTGGTTTGGCTGGTTTGGTTTTAATGCTGGCAGTGCCTTGGCAGCAAATAGTTTGGCCGTTCACGCCTTACTAACCACCCATGCCTCAGCAGCAACCGGCATGTTATCTTGGATGTTAATTGAAAAATTAGCCATCGGTAAACCGACAATCGTTGGTGCCTCGACTGGTGCCATTGTTGGTCTAGTTGCCATTACACCTGGGGCTGGTTTTGTCCCACTGTGGAGCGCCCTCGTAATGGGAGCCCTTGTCAGCCCCTTCTGTTATTACTTTATCGGCATTATCAAACGTAAATTGGCACTGGATGACGCTTTGGATGCCTTCGGTTGTCACGGCGTTGGCGGGATCTTTGGCGGAATTATGACTGGTATATTTGCAGAAAAATCGATTGGTGGCGTTGACGGTTTACTTTATGGCGGCACTGATCTATTCATCGCCCAAGTCATCAGCATCTTGATTACCCTAGCATTTGCTGGTGTGGCAACGTTTGTCATCATTTCCTTAATCAAGTTGGTCATGCCAATTCGAGTAACTGAAAAAGAAGAAATTCAAGGATTGGATCTAATGGAACATGATGAAACAGCCTATCCCACATTCTTGGGAATGGACAATTAGACAGATGTTACCGGATTTGTTAGAAATGGAGGACTATCATGAAAAAAATTGAAGCGATTATTCGGCAGGAAAAATTAAGTGATTTGCAAGAAGCACTTTTTGAGCAAGCAGGTGTCAAAGGAATGACCGTCTCACAAGTTCTGGGATACGGCCACCAACTGGGCTGGAAAGAATACGTTCGGGGCCAAGAAGTTCTGACGACCCTCTTGCCGAAATTGGAAGTCAACATGGTCGTAACAGATGATAAGTTAGATGCTGTTGTGGCTATTATCATCAGCAGTTGTCAAACTGGTGAAGTCGGCGATGGCAAAATATTTGTTTACGATGTGGAGAACGCCATCCGCATACGCACTTCCGAAACAGGTGAAGATGCCTTATAACAAAAAAAGAGGCTGAGACAAAACTCCCTTAAAACAGAAAAATATCTTGGTGACTATCAG
>NZ_CAUQJB010000029.1:0-59223 GCF_963518325.1 uncultured Vagococcus sp.
ACGCATTAAAAATGCTAGAGTTAAGGCTCTCCTTTTATCCGTTGTCCTAAACTTCACCAATAAACTAAAAAGGTCTGATTCCCCTCTTTTTTGCTAGAATAAGAGAGGTAAAGGTACTTTCTCGAACCTTGACTCCTAAATTTTCTCTAATTCCTGCTCACCTCGTCTCATATTTACAGTCTAACATCTTCATTGATTATTCGCTTACACTATGGTAAAACTATCATAAATAAACGCTTATATTTAATTACGATTTAATCTGTCTTAAAAGGATGAGCAGCAAACCTGACTAAAAGACTAGTTAAAACTCCGACTTCAGTCTGATGTTCAAGCTCTGTTCAGATGCTAAACTTAGGTCATAAGTTAATCACACATTGGAGGAATTAAATCATGAAAAAAGTTAATATTTTTGCGGTAGTAGGGTTATTCTTTTTTAATCTCGTTATTATGTTAGGTGCGGTTATTACGATTTACGCTTTCCTTGCTAGTGCTTGGATAATGGCGATTAGTTTTATCGCCTCGCCTGCCCTAGTCGTCTTAGCTGCTTTAAGCGGCTTACAGGCTATGACAGTTTTAAATTTGGGAGTCTCTATCCTCTTAGCAGGTCTCGCTTTTATCAGCTTGCCCTTGCTAAAACGCATTTCAGCTCTAATCATCACTCTTTCCAAACAATACATTGATTTTAATAAAGACGTCATTTATTACTAAAAGAGTTTTTACAGGAAAAAAAGAGTCAAAACCATCAATTTGGTTTTGACTCTTTTTTTGCTACAAAATGACCAAACATAATCAACACACATTATTTCACGAGATTATTCAGTAACAATAAGATTAGTCAATACTTTAACTTCATAAGGGGCCAAGGATAATTTCCCTGAGACCTCTTCCGCCGATATTAAATCTATTAAAGCATCTTTCAACTCGATAGCGCGAACTTCTTCCGAAAAATTCATTACAAAATGATACAGTTCCTCTCCTTGTCGAGTTTGAATCGAAACATCTGGATGGCTTTGAATTACAATGGGCTCAAAAAGTTCCAGATTCTTGACAATCCCGTTGTAAACCTCTTCCAGTAAGGCATGATTACCACGAGCTCCTATAAAATAAGCTTGTCCTGTCCCGTACTGATTGACAGTTATGGCAGCCGTATCGCGATAGAACTCATTTTGATAATAGGCCAATGGCTCCGCTCCCTTTAATGCGATTCGAGTACAATAGTCTTTAGCAAAGAAATTCTCTGAACCATAATTTAATAATACCCGATCTTTAGGATAAAGCGTATCGGTCTCCAATACCTTAATTCCAAATATAGCTCGTAAAGTTTCAGGCCAGCCACCTAAATAAGCTAAGTCAGACTCATTGACATAGCCAGTTAAATAAGTAGACACTAGTTTTCCACCCGATTTAACAAAGGCCTCCAACTTTAGCATTGTTTGTTCACGAATTAAATACAACATGGGCGCAACGATCAGCTCATACTGAGCAAAATCTTGCTCAGAGGTGATGACATCCACTGGAATATCCTGATTCCAAAAATAACGATAATGCTCTTGAAGTGTTTGGGGATAACGCTTTGACTCTTGCGAAAAGCCTTGGGCATCATTTAGGGCCCAATTATTTTCCCAATCGTAGATAATGGCTACTTTCGACTTCTTTTGACTGCCTCGAACTGTTTTAATCTTATTTAAAACGGCCCCCACTTCTTTCACATCTTGAAACACCCGGTTCTCCACATCGTTATCATGATCGACAACAGCACCATGAAATTTCTCTGAGGACCCTCGCGATTTGCGCCATTGAAAATATAGATTGCTGTCGGAACCATGAGCAATAAATTGCAACGAGGACAACAGATGCATTCCCGGTCGTTTTGTTTTATTCACTTCATGCCAGTTAACCCCACTGGGTGTTGATTCCATAATCAGGAAAGGCTGTTGTTTTAAACTTCGATACAAATCATTAATAAACCCAACTTTACTGGCTAAATCCGCCGTTGTTTCCCAATCGTTGTGCCAAGCAGGGTAACAATCCCAACTTAAAACATCCACATGTTGGGCAAATTTGCCATAGTCCAAACTTTGAAAAGGAATCAAATCATGGGTATCCGCCATAAAATTAGTCGTAATAGGTACACCTGGTGCGGCCTTTCTCAAAGGAGCTGCTTCGGTTTCAAAAAAATCAATGGTTTGATCTGTTACAAATCGTCTCCAATCAAGTGTCAAGCCGTGTACCATTGATTCCCCAATAGGCGATGGGGATTCAACCTGACTCCAGTCTGTGATGGTATGACTCCAAAAGGGTCCCCACCACGAATGATTCAACGCATCAAGAGTCTGATACTTAGTTTTCAACCATGTTCTAAAACTCTCCTGACACAGTTCGCAATGACACTCTCCAGAATACTCATTGGAAACGTGCCACATCAAAAGAGCTGGATGCTGACCATAACGTTCTGCTAATTTCTGATTGATCGCCATGACTTTTTCCCGATAAACAGGTGAAGAAAAACAGTGATTATGTCGACCACCATGAAGCATTTTTTCACGGCGCTCATTGGTTCTTAGTACTTCCGGATATTTCTCAGATAACCAGGCTGGTCTTGCAGCACTTGGTGTGGCTAAAATAACATTACCGCCATTGGCAGCAATATCATCGATAATCTTGTCCAACCATTCAAACTGATACTTTCCCTCAACTGGTTCAAGTGCGCTCCAAGCAAAAATCCCCACTGAAAAGGTATTGGTATTGCCTTCTCTCATCAATTTCAAATCATCTGCTAGAACGTCTGGATAGTCTAACCATTGATCTGGATTATAATCGCCACCATGAAAAAAATAATCTTGCTGTTCGTATCTATTCATCTCTATTCATCCTATCCTTTTGTTCCGCCGGCTGTCAGACCTGAAACAAAGTGTTTTTGTAATAATAAAAAGACTAAAGCAATCGGAATACTAATCAAAATCGCGCCTGCTGCAAAGGTTGTATAACTGGCTCCCATCTTATCTGTCACCAGCTTATACAAGCCAATAGGTAAAGTGTAATACTCCGGATTCCTCAGCAATACAGAGGAAAGTGCAAAATCCCCCAGTGGACCAGTAAAACCATTCATCGCCACTACTGCTAGCATAGGACGGGAAAGCGGAATTAATATTTGCCAGAAAATTCGCGTGTTACTAGCACCGTCTATTTTGGCACTTTCATCCAAATCAATGGGAATTGAATCAAAATACCCCTTCATTAAATAGGTATTCATGGGAATCTGACCACCGACGTAAATTAAAATCAGCAACCAGTGACTATTGATTAATCCCAACATTTGAGCTAAAACAAAAATCGCAATCAAAGCTGAAAATTGAGGGATCATTTGCAATAATAAAAATAGCATTAAGCCATTTTTGCGTCCGGTGAAGCGAAATCTAGAAAAGGCATATGCTGTAAATGACACACAAATCAGTGACAACACCATGGTAAATATACTTATTTTCAAGGAATTCAGATACCATTGTTTATACAAGAGAGTCCCTTCACCTGCGAATAATCGCCCGTAGTGACTTAACGTCGGATTCTTCGGAATCAAACTGGTACTTACCAAACTATTTCCTGGATTAAAGCTGGCACCAATCGTCCATAATAAGGGATAGATAATAATCACACACATAAATCCCAGCAGTAAATAAGTGAAAAACAGTCGAAAGCGACGCTGCCCTTTAATACTTGAGTCATGTGACATACTAGACCTCCTCCTTAAATGAATTAGTTTTTCTAAACTGCCATAAAGCAATCCCTATTACAACAATCGAAAGTAATATAGTCAATGCTGCCGCTAAGGCATATTGGCTATTTTGCATGGTCAATTTATAAATCCACGAAACTAAAATATCTGTGCCACCAGCTGTCGAACCAGGTACCGCTGGTCCACCAGCATTAAATAGATAGATAATGTTAAAGTTATTGAAGTTAAACGTATATTGCGTGATGATAATCGGCGCCATAGCATATAAAATCAGTGGCAAGGTAATCGACTTAAATTTTTGAAAAGCCGTCGCACCGTCAATCGTAGCTGCCTCATATAAATCATCGGGAATTGATTGCAACGTACCAGTTGTCACAATAAATATATAAGGGAATCCCAACCAAGATTGAATCACTAACAAAGCTATTCTAGTCCAGTTGACACTGGTTAACCAAGGAATACTTTTCAGTCCAAAAAAAGCTAATATTGAGTTGTTAATCGCCCCAAAACTATCATTAAACATGCCTGCAAAAATCAAAATTGTCACAAAACCAGGAACTGCCCAAGGCAAAACTAGAATAGTACGAAAAAACTTTTTAAATCGCAGTTCTTTTTGATGAACCACAACTGCTAAAAAGACCCCGATGGACACTTGCAAAGTTGAGGCTACTAAAGTCCAAGTGACTGTCCAACCAAGTACATTAAAAAAGGTGGAGCGCCAAATATCTACTGTAAATATTTTCTTAAAGGTGGCCAGCCCTACCCAATTAGCTAAATTAGCAGGTGCCGAATGGTATAAATCATAATTAGTAAATGCCAGACTAATACTGAATAAAATTGGAAAGATCACAGAGAATACCAATAAAATAAAGGCTGGACTAGTAATCAAATAAGGGTATCCTTCTGTTAACAAGGCTTGATAGGTTTCTTTAAGTGAGTTAACTTCTAACCCCTGATCTCGTTGTTGCCCATTTTTATAAGCGTCTCTGATGTTTAAATAATAAAATAAAGCCCCAAAACCAATCACAATTAGAGCAATTAATCCTTCTGCTAAAAGAAAAATTGAATTATCACGAGGAACTTCTACCCCTAGGGTGACTATTCCCCAAATCCCCATATTAATAATATCCTTAAAAACCACCATATACATAATAAAAAAGAATAAAAACAACAATCCTTTAACCTTTTGTCGATTATATATCTGGCCAAGTCCGGGGACAAGCGATAATAACATCGCTTTCTTAGCATAATTAGCTGGCTTCTTAACCGTTGTTGGATTTTTCATCAAACAATTCCTCGTACTTTCTATATAAGTTCTCTTTGATAATCGTTACAACATGTTTAAAAGAAAGGGCGGCAACGCCGCCTCTCTTCATTATTTTTTTGTTGCGTCGATGGCTGCTGTAATTTGTTCAACAGCAGATATTAAGGCTTCTTTAGGTTTTCCTTTCCCAGTAGCAATCGTCTGAAGAGCCGCATCAACCGGTTCCCATACAGAATTCATCGCCGTGATTCCGGGTGTTAATTCAGCATGCTGAGACTGTGTGGCAATGGCTTTAGACGTCTCACTTGCCATAATCGTTGGATCTTCTGCTAAGGATTTAACAGCTGGTACTTCCTGGGTTTTCTCATATCTAACTTTGGAATTTTCTTCATTACTAATAAATTCAACAAATTGTTGTGCTAATTCAGCCTCTTTGCTATAGCTGCTGACATTATAACTTTTCACCCCAATAAAAGAACTCATCGGTTTGCCATTGCCCAATAGTGGTAGAGCTGTTACACCGTAATCAATGCCGGCTTCTTTATAAGGCTCGATATTCCAAGGTCCAGAGATGACCGCAGCCGCTTTCCCTTCCGTAAACAAGGAATCCAAGACATTAATTCCTTGTTCGCCAATTAATCCCGTTGGCAAGACGCCTGCTTCATAAAAAGATTGAATGTACTCCGCCCCTTCAATCGCCCCTTTATTAGCCAAGCCAATATCACTTGGATCATAATTGCCTTCAGCATCTTTACCAAAAACATAGCCACCATATCCACTCATCACGCCTTGAGCATAATAAATTTGATCCCACAAGGCCAGCAAACCATAGTTATCTTTTGTTGTAACTTCCATTGAATACATCAACCATTCATCCGTATTTTTAGGAAGTTTATCTTCTGTTACAAGAGCTTTGTTGTAATACAAAATCGTAGTTTCAACGGCTTTTGGCAAGCCGTAAACTTTACCATTTACTATTTGCGAATTCATGGCAGACTCTGTATAGAGATCCGTTATCTCATCGCCAACACTTAATTCCTTCAACAGTCCTTCCGTCACCGATGTGCCGATTTGATCTCCCGGAATGGTAATCACATCCGGTCCGGTACCAGCAGGTCCATCGAGACGTAAATCTTCAATTTGATTGCCGTAAGCCTTCTCCACTACTTTCACCGTAACGTCATGTTTTTTTTCAAAAGCAGATACAGCTTCTTCGATTCCTTTGGATTTACTTTGATCTTCCCAAACTAATAAATCATAATCCTTATTTGACTTCCCTTTACTAGAAGAATCACCAGCCCCTTCATTAGTGGGGCCACATCCCGCTAACCCCAGTGTCACCACAGTTAACAACGCAATACCTGATAGTTTTTTCATTCGCTTTTCCGCCTCTCTTTATTCTGTAACCGTTATCTATAATTACACAATACAATAAAAAAAACTATTTGTAAATATATTTATCAAATAATTATATTTTTTTAGTAAATTTATTTTCTTTTTAATTCTAATCTGGTAACTAAACCTGACTGATTCAATTAGGTAAGCTCTAATTAATCAGTAAATATATTTACTAAATCAAAACACTATACTATAATAGAGAAACAGGTCGTTTTCAATTAGCATGAACTACGACAATTCAAAATAAGGAGGTTTCATTCTTATGGTAACCATCAAAGAAATAGCAAAACAATCTGGTTATTCGTCTTCCACTGTCTCCCGATTATTAAAAGATGACCCTACCCTTTCCATTACTAGTGACACCAAACAAAAAATATTAAAGACTGCTCTTAAACTTGGCTATGAACGGGCAAAAATCCAAACCATTATGGAAAAGGTAGCATTACTTTTTTGGATTAGCGATCGCGAAGAGTTAGAAGACGTTTATTTTAAACAAATGCGACTAGCCATTGAAACTTACGCTCAGAAAAACAATATGGAAATTTGCTTGATCAAACATGAAGATGGCCTTGAGGCGATCCCAAAAGACATTAATGGCTTTATCGGAATAGGCGCCTACTCAGCTAAAGAAGTGGCCTACCTTCACCAACTCTGCCCCTTCGGTGTCTTTGTCGACATGAATCCCGACCCTGATTTATTTGATTCCGTGCAACCTGATACCAAACGCATCACTCGTAAAGCCATTGATTATTTTATTGAAAATAATCATCAGCAAATCGGCTTTATCGGCGGTACCTACCATAATCCAAATACGGAGAGTGACGAAATGGATAACCGAGAAATCGCCTTTCGAGAATACATGACAAAAAAAAGCCTACTAAATGAGGCCTATGTTTTTGGTGAAAAGCACTTCTCTGTTCAAGACGGTTACGATGTGGCCACTCATGCAATTGAGACGTTGAAAGGACAATTACCAACAGCTTTTTTTGTAGCCTCTGATCCTATTGCCGTTGGTGTACTACAGGCACTTAATGAACATCATGTGGCGATTCCAGCTGATGTGGCCATTATTAGCGTTAATAATATTGATGTAGCTAAGTACGTCTCACCGCCACTGACTACCTTTCACATCGATTTAGATGAATTATGCAAGACAGCCATCGACCTATTGGCCGATCAGTTAATTTCTGCCCGAGTCACCAAAAAACAAGTTTTCATTAGCTCAGAATTGATTGTTCGCAAAAGCTTTATTCCAAATGCATAAGAAAAACAGGGCGGAACAATACTTCCGTCCTGCTTCAACCTCTTTTTTTCTGACAGATAAATGATTTCAATTGACTCTCTCACTATGCATCACGGCTTAACAAGCAACTCGTTGCAAACACCCCTTCATTATTATGAAACATGAATTTTTAACGATCATCGATTTAGGTATATGAAAAGATAAATAGATACCATCCTCATCCCATTTAACTTTTTCTAGCGACTATAAGGACTGTCAAACTACCTTGTCGTATATACTTTGATGATTCTATGGTAAACCCCTCAGTAATTAACAACTCTTGATAGTCCTCAGCAGTCCATAATCGATATTTAAGCATTTTCATTGCTGTCCGAGTAATAATCGATACAAATTGTTGCTCCTTAAAAGTGGCAACTTCAATAATTAATCGACCACCAGGTTTTAATACGCGATATAACTCGACTACTAACTGATTGATATCTGGAACCACATGCAACACATCTAGACCCAAAACAACATCAAATCTGTCGGACTCACCTATCAATGCTGTGCCGTTTTGAACATTTTCTCCCTCCTTCTCTCGACCTACTGCCTCACTCACTTCTGAAGAAAGATCAGTCGTTTCAATCGACTGATAAAACGGAGCTAATTGATGCGACAAACTTTCTGCATCTGGGCTAATACCTAATACAATTGACTCCGGTTTGAGGTACTTCTTTAAGTAATTAATTAACACTGGGTCAAGTACCTTATTCTGATTAGAGCCTTTACAAAATTCATACCAAAATCCAGCTTTCACGGACATTCACTCCTTTTTGTTAAACGTGGCTCATTTAATAGAATGGCACCAGCGTTTTCTGTCTGCTAACCTATTATAATATGTCCAGTTCACTATTGGTAATAGTCATTCAAAACTTTTTTCTGATTCACGGTATATTCAAAATAAAAATCAATTTACATTCATTAAAACTACAATAAATAGATATTTCATTCCAATTTCCCTTTACTTTCAACGATAAAAATTATATAATTTTATTGTTCATTAAACCAACTATTTCGAATCAACGTTGACACTAGCCAATCTGATTTTTTACGTATAGAGTTGTTAATGAACCAAATCTGACACTGTTTGAAGAAGGAGATTATTTATGAAAAACAGAACATCAAAGTTCAAAAAGGCATCCTTATTATTAAGTGCCTCGTTAATTACTGGAGGAGGGCTACTTCCCACATTCGTTACTTTTGCTGAAGAAAATTCTTCCGTCTACGTCATTGAACAAACCAATGACACCAATAATGATAAGATGGAGCTGCAATCATCCTTGTCTAATCTTTATACTGCTAAAACACCTGAAGAACGTTCCTTATTACCTGAAAGTGAGCAAGTCATTATCGATGAAATAGAACGTCTATTAAATCAAGAAGTTAATCTTTCATCTCGAACCCTTACGGAGGATGCACTTAACAAATTCGTCATTGATTTAGCATATGGAATCGCCTTTGAACGCAATAACCCCACCTTTGCCGCCATTCTTGAAATTGGTGAACGCTTAGGTGCTTTAAACCTCAGCTCAACTGATAGAAGTAATCTTTTTCAAGTTGATTCAGGAATAGCTTTACCAGAAAAACCCCTATCCGATTGGTTTAATCAGTTACCAAACACTGAAACGCGTACTTTAAAAGTATTTGAAAAAGCCGCAAACAAAGAAATTTATTTAAAAGCCCAATACATTGACAACGATTCAGACAAAACACTTATTTTGCATCATGGTTATCGGTCAATGTTTGAAGACATGTTACCACAAGCTAAATTTTTTAGCGAACTCGGCTATAATATCTTACTTCCTGATGCCCGCTCCCACGGAAAAAGCGAAGGCGAATATATTACCTTTGGTTATTATGAACAAGATGATTTAAACAACTGGATTAATCAGGAAGTTGCTGAAAAAAACGATCAATCTATTTATTTATATGGAGGCTCCATGGGCGCAGCTACTGTCACTATGTCGCAAAAAAAACGTCACCCAAATGTAAAAGCTGTCATTGAAGATTGTGGATTTTCAACCATGGAAGAACAATTTCGAAGTGTTCTCCGTTTAGTGACCGATCGTATATCATTTATTCCGATTATTAACCAGTTTGATTGGTATGGAAAAGAGACCCAACTACTTGATCTTTTAAACAACCGACACATCATTCCAAAATTATCATTTGATTTATTTAACGCAGACTCTCCACTTAAGAGTGTTCAGCAATCTGGCGTTCCACAACTCTTTATTCATGGTGAAGCAGACTGGTTTATCAAACCAAATGAAATGAATGTTCTTTATAACAACGCCATTGGCTATAAAGAAAAACTCAGTGTCCCTGGTGCTGACCATGGAGCCTCATTCCATGTAGCCCCAGAGCTTTATAAAAAAACCGTGACATCATTCTTGGCAAGGGTCGATCAAATGGATACCTTATCTCCGATTGTCGCAGAAGACCTTAATTTACTAAAAAATACGGAATTTAATAGCACGGAAACTGGATTTATTGACTGGTTAACAAGTGTCGATGGTGATAATTTCAGCTCCGATGCCTTAAGCCGTAACAAGTATAGTGAATTTGTCATTGAAAAGAAAGGTTCAGAAGATATTGGAACCGCTAGTTCTGCTCAAGGTAATTTGCGTCTCTTCAATCGCTATCATGGACCTCAACTTCAATTTGGTCAGCCTGTGCCATTGATTAAGGGAGAAACATACGAATTGAGCCTGAAGGCTAGCAACGATTCCAGTAGCACATGGAGTTATCCAAACGTCACATATGGCTTTAATACGACTATTAAAGATGACGCTTTAAAAAATAAACATCAGGAAGAAAAAAAATTAACCTACACTTCACCAACAACTGACACTACATTGGTTAAGCTTGGATCACGAGTCGGCTACCATTCCTGGATTGATCATAACTACACACATACAATCATTAAGGATATACGCCTCATCAATACAGATCGCACACCACCAAAAGAAGTAACAATTGATACAATTACCGCTCAAGAGAATACCGTTACTTTGACCGGTAAAGCCGAGACTAACAGCAAGGTGTTAATTAAAGACTCAGGGTCAACTATCCTTCACGAGACCCCCGTCGGTGAGACAGGTACATTCAGCATTAGTATTGCTAAACAATCCAGTGACAGTCTTTTCCATGTGGTAAATAGAGACGTCAAAGGAAATACCAGCGCTTCGAAAGTTTTATACTTCAAGTAACGAATACTGAGCCAATAATTATTTGGCAGGATAGAGTGGGAGCCCAAATAGGGCTGGTTCCCGTGAAGAATTTTGCCAAACGACTCTCGCACAATACTCGTAAAAAAAGCTGAGACAATTGTCCCAGCTTTTTTGGCACTAATTCTGGCCAGTCCCCCCCATTAATTTTAATTCATTCATCTAAACTTTCTTTTCCTACAAAACGGTTGTAAGAGTTCTAAATAAAGGCTCTGATTCTAAAGCATAAACCTCATTCATTTTTTAAAATTATTGGAATCTCTTCATTTTTTCTATCCTTCATTAAACTTCCCTCACTAAATACGTAGCTCTTTGCGCCTTTCACATAACTCTAACCAAGTGATGGCAACTCTTTTCAACTTATTATGCCCTCTTAATCAAATACTAGCCGCCTCAAGAAAACCAACCTAACACATTTTACAAACAATCATGAACATATTGTTTATACTCATCGGTTTGTCAAAAAAAAGGGAGGGGACTTCAGTCCCCTCCCCCATTCAGTTTCATTAATATTATGCACTAAACACGCTCCAGGTCTTACAATCGATGACTATTCAGAACGTAAAGCTTCAACTGGATCTTTCTTAGCCGCCATACGAGCTGGAATACTACCACCAATTAATGTCAACACCACACTAATCGCAACTAAGCTAATGGCATGTAGTGGTTGTAATTGAGCAATATTTGATAATCCTGTCATATCCTCTAAAATAATATTCGTCGGAATCGTTAACAGGTAGGCAATTAAAATACCTAAGAAACCTGAGAAAGCACCAATGATCAAAGTCTCAGCATTAAAGACACGTGTAATATCTTTTTTACGAGCACCTAAGGCACGCAGAACACCGATTTCTTTCGTCCGTTCAAGGACGGAGATATAGGTGATGATTCCCACCATAATTAAGGAAACCACTAATGAAATCGATGCAAAAGCAATTAGAACCATGGTAATAGCGTCCATAATTCCGCCAGTCATTTCAGTCATTGAGCTAGCCAGATCTGAGTAGACAATCGTCTCTTTAGTCTCTTTTCCCTTATTAAAAGCATCTAGGTAATCAATAATTTTATCTTTAGCTGCAAAATCAACGGGATAGATGTAAATCATCATTGGCGTTGAATCGCCACCAAGATAAGCTACGGTACTCTCTTTTTCTTCCGCTTTAAAAGGTTCCATCGTCATCACATTAGTATCAGACTCTTTTTGAGCCTTAACAATGTCCGACTCTTTTTCTTTATCCAAAACTAAATCAACTAAGGCATCACTATAAGCCACACCATTTGCCAAAATAGCTACTTGGACATCTTCTTTTTGACGAACTACAGCTGCTAATTTAACCGTCGTATTATTCGCTGCCTGATAGGCTTTGTCTAAATCTTGAGTCGGCATAAAGTTACCAAACTCAGATTTTTCATAAAAGTCATTGTTGCCAACTAATTGCAATTCTGTTCCTACAATATCTGAGAATTTCAAACTTTCAATGTCTTCCGTATCAAAACCAAGATTTTTCATGGTGTCAATATCGATCCGATTTTGATTATCTACTACTAGAACCATTTCTGTTTCATCTTTAGGATAACTACCGGCAAGGACATCATAATTTTTCTTTAAGTAACTACTGCCTTTACCGTCAATTGAGACTGGATAAGAAGACAAACCAACGCCACTCATACTAGAAATCCCCGCACCAGGACCAGCTCCGCCGCCCATGCCAGAAATCCCAATATTAATTGAGACAGGCGCGACTTTATCATCTGTCTTACGTAATAAATTCATGCCAACCATTCGCGTAAAGCCAATGCTGCGAACTAATTCAGGGTCTACTGCTTCCAAATAATCCACATACTCTTGGGTAATATTATTCGTATGGGTCACATTACTGTCAGCTGGATTATATAGAAATACCTCTTTAGACTTAACAAATTCTTTTTTCGCCATTGGACCTTGAGACTGCATCTCTTTCATCGTATCCTCGTCCATATTCACCGCTTGACGAGAGACAGTAATCGGAAATTCTGATAAAGCATTACTTTGAAATTCATCGATTTGTTTTTGGAAACCAGACGATAAACTCAAAATTAATGCAATACCAATAATCCCAATACTAGCCGCAAAAGCCGTCAAACTAGTTCGCCATTTTTTTGTGGCAATATTTTTCCCTGAGAGCTTTAAAGCCGTAAAATAATTCATACTCGTTCGTTTTAATTGATAATCATTATTTGTGACATTCTCTACATAAGGATTACTGTCATTAACAATATGACCATCTTTAAAGTTAACCGTTCGATCAGCGTATTGCTCCGCAAGTTCCGGATTATGGGTCACCATAATAACCAATTTGTCATCTGCTATTTCTTTGATTAAATCCATAATTTGTTCGCTGGTTTCTGAATCCAGAGCCCCAGTTGGTTCATCTGCTAAAATAATATCCGGATCATTTGCTAAGGCCCGAGCAATCGCTACCCGCTGCATTTGACCACCAGATAACTGGTTTGGTTTTTTATGTAAATGATCCTTTAAACCAACTCGTTCCAGCACCTGAGTCGCACGCTGCTTCTTCTCTGCACTGGCTACACCACTTAACGTCATCCCCATTTCAACATTATCCAAAATACTCAAATGAGTAATTAAATTGTAACTTTGGAAGACAAATCCGACACTGTTATTTCGATAAGCATCCCACTCTCCGTCTTTAAAATCTTTTGTCGATTTACCATTAATGACCAAGTCACCACTATCATATTGATCCAGACCACCGATAATATTTAGCAACGTAGTCTTACCTGAACCACTTTGACCGAGAATGGCCACGAATTCATTTTCTCTAAAATTGACACTGACGCCATTGAGAGCCACTTGGGTAAAATCACCAGTCGTATAACTCTTTTTAATATCCGTTAACTGTAACATCGAATTCCTCCATCCACTTAAACCATTAATATTTTCAGAAAGAATATGTATTTCTTTCATAAGGTTGTTTTTAATATAACATAGCAATGTGTCTTCAATATGAACTTGATGATTTCTTTTTTTTACTAGTTGAATGTGCTATAGTAGTGACAAGAAAACGACGAAAGGTGAGATTATGGCCACAATATTAGTAGCAGAAGATGAAAAAAATATTCAAACACTTTATTCACGTTTGTTAAAACAAGCAAACTACCACTCCCTTACTGCCAATAATGGCGTTGAAGCCCTGGCCATTATCGAAGATCAACAAGTTGATTTGCTGATCTTAGACATCATGATGCCAGAGATGAACGGTTTCGAAGTAGTGGAAATGGTTCGCCGCTGGGATCCCGATTTGCCAATTATGATGGTCACCGCTAAAGAAGCCGTCACTGATAAAAAGAGAGGTTTTCTAGCAGGTGCTGATGATTATTTAGTTAAGCCAGTAGATGAAACTGAGTTTATCTTACGCGTTCAAGCCCTTCTAAGACGCTCAAAAATCTACAGTGAAAAACGTTTAACAATCAATCAAACGATCCTAAACTCGGAATCCTTTACTATTGACAATGGCAAAGACTCTTGGGAATTACCTAAAAAAGAATTTATGCTGCTCTTTAAACTTCTATCCTATCCCAACAAGATTTTTACCCGCCAGCAACTGATGGAAGAATTTTGGGAACGAGACAGTGATTCAGACGAAAGAACCATTGATACCCATATCAAAAAATTACGCAAAAAATTTGCGGATAACCCAGATTTTGATATTCTAACAGTCAGAGGCTTAGGCTATAAGGCGGTGAAAAAGTGAAACGTACTTGGACCCTTCGCTGGCAATTTGTCGCCAACGTGATGTTTATTATGCTCTTGGCTGGCATTATTTCTGTTATTCTTTTTGTTTTTCTAACCAAGTTGAATATCCCAGGATTTAACAACTCCCCTTTGATTCGCTTAATTAGCTTAAGTTTGGCCAGTTTTATTATCGGCAGTCTAGTTTCTGTTGCCATTAGTAATAGCCTCTTGCGCACCTCCCAACAATTAATTAAAGGCACACAGCAAATTGCTAGAGGAGACTATAAGGTTAAAATTCCCATTACGAATCGTCATCATACCGAAATTAACGAACTCATTGGTAATTTCAATAAAATGGCTCAAGCCCTTGATAATGTTGAAATTATTCATAATGATTTTATCAACAATTTTTCCCACGAATTTAAAACACCGATTGTTTCTATTAAAGGCTTTGCCAAACAACTTCAAACATCAGATTTAACTGAAGCCGAGCGACAGGAATCAATCCAAATCATCATCAGCGAGTCCGAACGCTTAGCTCAGTTGTCTTCCAACATTTTACAACTGTCTAATTTGGAAAATCATGAAATCGTCCGTCTTCAGTTACAGCCCTATAATTTAGACGAACAACTTCGTAACTGCCTATTGCTTTTGCAACAAAAGTGGGAAGAAAAAAATCTCATTTTAGAACTAAACCTTGAGCCCGTCAGTTTTATTGGCGATCAGGAAATGATGGTATCTCTATGGTTAAATTTGTTAAACAATGCGATTAAATTCAGCCAGCCAGAAGGCACCTTATCGGTTAAGTGTTATTACGTTGCCGATCAAATAAAAGTTAAAATAAGCGACACAGGAATCGGCATGGAAGATACAGTCAGACAGCATGTCTTTGATAAGTTTTACCAAGGAGACCCGGCCCATCAGGAAACCGGCAGTGGTCTAGGCTTGGCGATTGCCCGACGTATTGCAACCCTTCACCACGGGAAAATTAGTGTTCGATCAGTCTTAAATGAAGGCACCACCTTTACGGTCAAATTTGAAGACAATCAAGGTCTGCATAACAACTAAGTTATGCCGACCTTGATTGTTTTTTTTAGGACTCACCCAAGCTAGCTAAATAATAAATTTTTATTATTATTTGTTTTTTCATTTTATTTTCATCTACTTTTCATAACTAGGGTGTATTGTACTAAGTTGGAAAGGAGTGCTGTGTATGAATCACAATATCTTTTTAGTTAGTCTCAATATCCAATCAAACGCCGTAGAAAAGCTGGCAAAGTTCAAAGCACTTGCGAAAGAACACCAGTGGGTAGGTAAAAACCTATTTGATACAACCATTATTCTTAAATGCTCGATTGAAGTTGACGACCTCTTGGACATGCTACAAGCTCTTATTTTTGATAATGGCGACTATTTGTTTATTACAGAAGTAACTCACAACTACATCGGTTATTTACCAGAAGAAAAATGGAAAAGAATCAACCATGACATTTTTGGTTAAGATACGATGACTATCACGATTAGATTTACACATCACTCCAAGATCAAAATTAGTCCCTTACTTGGTTCGAAAATTGTGACTAAATAGCAAGACTACCTTAACTAAATCCTTCTCTTGCCGATTTAGTATGTATCAGGTTATTTTGTAGAGGGGGAGAAACAATCAATTATCAAGTGACCCATATTAGACGGAGAAGTCACAATCGTGAGTCCACAGAGAGCATCTTTGAAGTTCGTTTGAACAACGGTGATCACCTAACTATCGACACCTTAATTAATTACATAGACATGGGATTTTCCTATTATTATCGGGATGAGCGGAATCAGAAAATTACCATTGAGTCCTTTCATCCATTCTATAAGCAATCCTTTGTCCGCTCTATCAATCACATGGGTGTGCGTGATTGTCTCTTGTCATTGCCATCTTTTTAACTAAAACCTCAAAAGGGACTGATTTCATTGATGATCAGTCCCTTTTGAGGTTTTGCAGCTATTGTCTAAGTTAAAAATCGTAATCAAACTGTTTAGTCTCACCCGTTTATACACTTCATCTCTAATAAATGGTAAACCAAAGTAAATCACTGGATAATCAAGAGCTGTTAGCGTAGCTTTTAAAGACAGGCTTAGGTGAGAAAGCACGTGTTATAATTGACAAGCAGCTTAGGAATATAATGACGCCACTAATTATCCCAGCACAAAAACTATTAGAAACCACTTATTTTTTTCTGATTTACAATCGTGATCCAATTCAAGTTGGTCACTTGTTGCTTATTTCAAAGGAACATATCAAAACTATGACGGAATTATCAAATCAGGCCTTAAGTGACTTAATTTATTTAGAGAAAAACCTAATTGAATTCTTAGAACTGTCTTTACCGATTGAAGACATGACTCTTATTCAAAATAATGGTCAATTAATGGATAAAAGGACTCACTTTCACGTGCACTTAATCCCTCGATATTCTCAGGATTTCATTTGGGAAGAACCATTGGTTAAGCGTCAAGAGATAGACTGCCATCATTTGACAGAGATACTTACAGCCTATGGAACTACTTTAACATAAGACATTTCAACAAACACGAAGCCTGTGGATTTCGTGTTTGTTGAGGTTAAAACCAAGTTAAGCTTCGACATTCTGCCTTACTCAATCCATATGTTTCAAGGGTGTCTTTAACCTCTAAATCTTTAATTTCAGTACACTCTCTTACTAATATATCAACCCCAGCGGGCGTTAACGCTGACTTTTCAAAACGAATTATTAGTAAGTTAGCATCCAAATAAGCTATTTCCCAGTGGCTGCTTAAGGCTTTTAAAAGCCCCTTCCCCCGCCATTTGATCCCATCCTTAAGAACTGTATCGACGCCGACAATTGATTTCACTTTGCCTCTATTCGTCCGGTATTCAACTAAATCAGTGAATCTTAAAGGCTCTTGCCCAACAAGCCCGTAGGTTATGGTTGGCTGGTGTCTTTTACCAGAGAGCCACATGGGGAAATTAGTGGCTTTTATTTCCCACTTACCTGGCAATTGTTTGGCTAGATTTATCATAAAATCACTTCCTTATCTTAACTATAAAACACTTGCTGACTAACAGAAAGAAATATGATCGATGCCTTATGATTAAGAAAAAAACCCTTGGTAATCGTCTTATCAACAATCCCCAAGGGTCCCTTATAACAGTTTTATTTGATGCCTTCTTGTGTGTATTTGTACGCAGTTCCTAAAGAGATGTTACATTCTTCAGCAATTTGGCGTAATGTGTATTTATTATTGTGATATAAGAATTGTACACGTTCAACCGTTTCTTCTGAAATTCTTGGACGTCCGCCAATACGGCCATTACGACGAGCTTCTTCTAAACCACGTGATGTTCTTTCACGGATAATCGCTTTTTCCATTTGAGCCATGTTAGTGATCATTGATGTGAATACTTTGTTATCTAATCCTTTTAAAGCTTCATCTTTTTCTAACACGATTAGCTCAACACCTTTTTCATCAAGAGCTGCAACAAAATCAGCTAATTGAATCACTGATTTACCTAAGCAAACAAGTTCAAAAACGATTAATTGATCGCCAGCTTCCATTGTTTCTAAGGCTGCCTCTAATTCTACATGGGGATGAGTTGTTTTAGCTTGGTCATCTGTTTCAAGTACGATACGGTCACAACCATATTTCCCTAAGCTCTCTAGTTGAGATGATAGGTACCCTTGGTCTTCACTTTTATACGCATATCCGATTGTTGTCATAATATTATTCCTCCTATGATTAAATAATTATCGTTTTTTATAATCAATTTCTTTTGTATTGCTTCTACTCTTATTAGTATAGAGAATCCCCAGACTCATTACTATGTCAAGCTTTGCACATGTTTATGTAATATCTGAAATTACTACCCCTTAAATAAACACAAAGCCTATTCTACGGGGATTTTGTTATTTAATGTCAATATTTACACATCCATGTGCAATCATTAAATACACCTATTTTATAAAAGGAAAGTTACTTTTTTCAGCTTAATGGGCTATACCGCTTACCTTTCCTGAGACAAAAAAACAACTAACATCGATATAAGCAATGGCTTTTTGCCAATCTAATTGTTACTTATCGAAATATCCTCAGATGCTGAAACATGAATCAAGGCGTTCATCTTCTAAATAGTTTCCGTAACCCATAACCATTTTTGCCCCTCATAGGACTCAATATTCGTGGAACTATCTAAATCAGGGTAAAAGACTCTCGGCAAACAAAAAAAAGCCTATCCTCAGATAGACTAAAATTAGTTATTAAACTCGATTAATATCCTGCCTTTCCAGCTTCACCATTAAAAGCACTAATCGCGCTACTAGCACCAATTCGATTGACGCCAGCCTCAACAAAGGCTTCAAAATCTTCTTTTGAACGTATCCCTCCTGAAGCTTTAATTTTTACACCTTCACTTAAGTATTCTCTAAACAAGGCAATATCAGCCAAGCTTGCGCCAGCATTAGAAAATCCAGTCGAAGTTTTGATAAAATCAGCGCCGGCATTACTAACAATTTTACACATTTCGATTTTTTCTTCTTCCGTCAAATAACTTGTTTCAATAATTACTTTTAAAATATGAGACCCAACCGCGGCTTTTAATTGCTCAATTTCACTTTGCACACTGGCAAAATCTTTACTCTTAACAGCAGACACATTGATCACCATATCAATTTCATCTGCCCCATCTGCAACGGCTTGTTTTGCCTCAGCCACTTTAGCAGCCGTTGCCATATAGCCTAAAGGAAATCCAATAACTGTTGTAATCGTCAGTTTATCACCGAACTTTTCTTTCATGTCCTTCACATAGTATGGAGGAATACAGGCAGAAGCCGTTTGATACGTGATACTTTCCTGACAAATACGCTCAACATCTTCTCTTGTTGCAGTTGGTGATAATATTGTATGATCCACTTTGCTTAATACACTCGCTTTATTCATTACAACACCTCTTTGTTATTATTTTATAACATTTGTTAACACAATACTAACATTTTAATTTAAAACAGTCAATGACAATCATTTTTATAACAAATAATGTGTGATAACTGTTATAATTAAATAAATTCCTGATAAAAGGAGCTCTATATGAAGAAAAAAATAAGACAAGAAAAAATCTATCAACAAATTAAAAAAACCGGCGAGGTTTCCGTTAAGAAACTGGCTCAGTTACTTAACGTTTCAGAGATGACGATTCGCCGCGACTTGATGGATTTAGAAGCTCTTCACGATACTGAACCAAAAAAAGCCAGTCAAACAGAATACGATTTGCTGACAGCCTTAAAAAAAGAACATCAAAAAAAATTCCGAATAGGTGAAAAAGCCGCCGCCTTAATTGAAGACCATGAGACCATTATCATCGATACTGGTAGCACCACCTCTAAAATAATTCCTTATTTAGATGACGAAAAACAACCGACTATCCTAACTTATAACTCACATATTTTAAAGGAATTATTAACCAATAGTCAGATTACTTTAAAGTTCTGTGGTGGAGACTATCACCCGGAAACTGGGATGTTTGAAAGCCCAGAAAGCATCGCCTTCTTAAAAAAACATCGTGCCACTAAATACTTTGCTTCGGCTTCAGGCATCCATGAAACCTTAGGGATTACTTGTATCAATACTTACGAAACTGCCATTAAGCAAGCTAGTCTCGATAGCTCATTAGAAGTGATTTTAATGGTTGATTCCAGTAAATTTGGCATCCTCTCACCGGCTGTTTTTTGTAACTTGAGACAAATCCACACAGTTATTACTGATGAGGACTTGCCTCAGGAATGGGTGTCACACCTTGAAGAAAGTGGGATAACCCTTTACTTGGTTTAAATGAAAGCACGCTTATCAGATCAATGTTGATCTGACAAGCGTGCTTTCATTTAAAATAATCAATTACTACGATTCCTTTCATATAAACATCACGTTTATTGATAAAGTCTGTATGAGTCTCTTTTATAAGATACCGAATTTCCAAATCAGTTACTGGACTTCGCTCCATAACCGATAGCTTGTCTTCTTTACCCAGTTACCGCCAATCCACGGCTTTTTATATTTTGAGAGTAGACCGATTAAATTCGAACACTTCTGCCATTCCCATCACGAAAAAGATAGACGATGTTCATTTCCATAGTCTTAGGGATTACATCAAAAGTTGTTTGGCCTAGTTTATCTACAATTACTAAAGTCATCTCCAATTGTATAACAGAGGCAAATCTAACATTATCTAGAGATATATTCCCCATGAATCAGACTTATTTCACGCCATTATTATCCCAAATCCCTACAACACCATGGCTTACTATTTTTCATATAGTGAAAAAATAGCTCCTATATCATTTTTGAGTCTATTATTAGAGAGAGGAGGTATTGTTATGCATAAATACATTTACGGTAAAACCAGTGATTCAAATGGCCAACATGAAATCCATAAAAGCACCTGTTCATACGCCCCTCTTTTTTTTAACGCCATTAAGATTGGGCCAAAAATTGACAGCCAGAGCGCCATGGAAACTGCCAAGAACTTGAATCCATCGAAATGCTTTTACATGTGCCAACACTGTTGCCACACTTGGTATATCAACCAGCCCGAATCCATCCATCTCTAATAAAAAGAAAAACAAGCTGGGACATAAAGTCGTTTTGTTTCCTCGACAACTCGTCACAGATAAACACATGCTCCGAGCACTACACAGGTTACGATGTCCCTCATTTCTAAAGACTAAAGTCTTAAGAATGACGGCAATCTCGAAGAACCGGTCCAAGCGAAGCGAGCAGACTTTTGGAGCGCGTCTATCGTACAATTTTCGTAAAAGCATCGGAGGCCGGGACAATTGTCCCAGCCTCCCCTTTTCATTCAAATAGTCTTAAAGTTTGCCTAATAATTTTGGAGCAACTGAGTCATTCCCTGATAACCATAGTTAGCAGCATAATCCTCTGCTGACTTTCCGCTGTTATCTCTTAATGACTTGCTGGCACCATGATCCAGTAACGCTTTGGCAATGTCTTGATAAAGCTGAGAGCCATCATTTAGCGCTACGGTTTCAATCAACGCCGTGTAGCCGTAATTATTTTGAAAATTCACTTCCACTCGACCATCGTCAAGCAACAGTCTAACAGTATCAAGATGACCTTTTTCTGCCGCTGGAATGAGGGCATTCCCACCAAACCGATTAACCTTGCTTAAATCAGGCTCTCCCTTACTTAACATATAAGCCAGTATTTCTGTTCGACCTTCAGCCCCTCCATAAAGATAAGGACTGTCGCTGATAGTATTTTGCCGATTAATATCTGCCCCATGATCAATTAATCTCTTGGCAATCTCGATTTGATTACTGTGAACAGCCACATTTAGAGGCGTGTTCCCCTCATGATCGATTTCCTCGATGTTATAATCTTTATCGGTCAGAATTTTTTCTACTTGACCAAGATCCCCTTCCTTAACACTTTTCAGTAAGTCATTTGGGCTAAACATCTCTGGCGCCGGCACTGGCACCGTCTCACTTGATGACTGGTTGGTTTGACTCGATTCACTGTCAACACTGGCACTCACTTCACTGATTACTGTTGAGTCACTGCTGACGGTCTCGTGTCGTTGACAGCCATACAAGAGCACACTAACTAAAAAGAGTAAGCTAATCCATCTCTTATTTTTCATAACCATCCAATCCTTTCTTTATTCGTCCAATTTCAAGTGTTCTGCCAGTTTCTGATAGACCTCATAAGAAGGGTGTTTTTCCAAAGTTGCATTTGCCAGACTTAAAGACTGGGTTTGCTTAATCTCTGATACTAATTGATCAGAAAAATCAATAAACTCATTTCCCATTTTTTCTTGATAGGACAATGAATAGTATTTTGATTGTCGGTAATAAGGCTTTAATAGTGGATCTTTTATTTTTTCTTCCGTATCCCCAAAATATTCATCGTAGTAAACTTCTTCGATTTTGCCATCGGTGGTGATTACTTCCAAACGACCAATTAAGCCGCTCTCCAACTCTTCTGCATACCCCTGATACTTGGTTGTGGTTGGCTTTCTGATAGCATTATCCAAAGCCGCCGCTAATGGCATAAAGCCATCCCTAGCTGATGTAGATGATCCTTTAACGGTATAAAAGTCACCCGTTACTCGGTTCTCATCACGCATTTGCTTTTCAAGATAGGTAATCCCATTGACCACCGTTACAAGTGTACTATCGGTCCGAGTATTACTCGCTTGAAAAAAAGCATAATCCGACAGTCGCTTATTAACGCCAGAATACCTGGTGTCATAATATGGCTCACTGGCAAATTCAGTAAATTCCACATCTAGAATTCTACCTTCATTTTCAGCCGTTACGATTTCAACAATCCCATAGTTCCCGCCAGTAAACTGACCTTCATTTTTATAATAATCCCCTTTGAGAAGACCAAGAGGTGGCTGATTGGACCAAAACATTTTAGCTTTTTTTTCTGTTTCACTATAGAGGGCTGGAGGAGTCGTGCCAAAAGTAGTTTGAGTCGCACCCGTCACTACATCGTACTGGTAGTCGTGCTGATCAAACACTAACTCATCTGCTGATTCCTCTGTGGGCTCACTTGAAGGCTCAGATTCTCTGTTGCTAACCGTCACCTGGGTCACTTCTGGTTCAGAACTTTGCTGGGCTTGTCCCTCTCTGACATCTGGTTTACAGCCTCCTAACACGATTACACTCAATAACACCATACAGCTAGTTATTTTTTTCATCAGACCCCTCACCTCAACTTGTTTCATTTTATTTAAACATAGCCAAGGTTAAAATACTTCCCACATTCTAACCTTGGCTTTTCCCTTATCACTAGAATGTAAATGTTGGGTCAAATTCACCTGTATAAGGTTCATGCTCAACAAAAACGGTAATTTCGTTCCCCTCGTTGTCTTTCCCCATTCGTTTGTACGTAAACTTTTTATCCGTTAATTCAGTTATTTCCAAAACTGCGCCATACTTATTCTCCCCAATTGAAACATGAGCTCGTACTTTATTGTGAGCCAATACATCATAGTAACCAAAATCACCACGAGTCTCGCCTGTTTCTAGATTAAAAAATTCATATTTACTTGTGGGTTCATCAAATTTAGCCAAACTGATAAACGCTTGATTTGCTTCAGTTACATCATTGCCCTCTTCATCTATCACTTTGGTGCCATTCCATAAAGTATCACCTAAAATAGATGAGCCAGGTCGAGCTGTTTCTATTGTACCAGTTTCACTGGTTAAGGCTTCTCGTCCATTTGTAAATGCCAGCTCCTTATCACTATAAGGAATATGATCAACAAATACTTCTACATCTTGTCCAGCTTTGTCTTTCCCTATGCGTTTGTATGTGAAAATATCTTCGGTCAATTCCGTCACATCAACAACGGCTTGGTAATTATTCGTTTTAGAAATCAACACTCGTTTTTCGCCATCAGCTGTCAGAAAGAATGTGCCTTCATCTCCCCTAGTCTCTCCAGTCTCTTTATCAAAAAACTCATAATAACCTGTCTCCTGATCGTATTTGGCCAGACCAATAAACCCTTGGTTTTCCACTGTTAAATCATTGTTGTCTTTATCATAAACTTTAGTTCCTTGCCAATTCGTCCCTGATAATAGGTGAGTTAAGTTTTCACCTTTAGTTTCACTTGGTGTTTCCACTGTTTCTTTTTTGACCTCAGTGCTTGTTTGTGACGTTGAGCTCTCAGTTGTAGCATTAGTCGAGCAGCCGGCTAATACCAGTCCTGCCACCATCATTGTGCCAATAATTGGCAATAGTTTTTTCTTCATAATCATTATCCCCTTTGCTTATCTAATAACAGTATAACAACTGTTTATTAACTCCCAAGAGACAAAAAATGAACAAACTATAAACTAATCTAAACATAAGATGAATTAGCACTGACTTCTATAAGTTTCTTCCGATAACATGATATAATAACAAATAAAAAGGAGGCCACTATGACCATAAAAAAACGTTTCTTGATTTCTTATCTCAGTGCCTTTATTATTTCAATCAGCTCCTTACTGTTAATTTTGTCTCTGGTCTTTTACCTGACTCTTAATAAAATTCCCAGTGTAACTGAGGTCTATAAAATGATTACTAAGCAACGAGCTCTAACTATCGAAGAAGAAGAAAGTTTTATTGCCTTGGATCGAATTGTAAAAAAATCGCCTGATTTGCTCAACGCTCCTCTTAGTGAAGAGATTTTAGCCACCATTCATTCTATAGAAGAAAAAGGATTGGAAGTCGTTATTAGAAAAAACAAACAATTTTCTTATTATTCCAGTAATCTGGTAGAAAAATCACTAATCGCTCATTCACCTGATTATGAACTCAATAACTTCACACCAGCAGGAACCCTTGATAATGCTGGACGACTCTTCCACTACATCAAGCTTGATTTTAAATACCTTGACGGCAGTAGCGGCAGTTTTATTATTCTCAAACGTGAAAGTAATTTATTTGAATTCTTTACTAAGTGGGGCATTTGGATTATTCTAATCATTATTGCTATCGCCATTTTCTCGGCTTGGTTGATTAATTACCGACTGACCAAAACAACAATTGAACCTTTAGAAGAGCTAGAATCAGCCACGACATCGATTGCTAATTTCACTGAATTTATTCAATCAAAAAAAAATAGTCCTCCTGTAAGCAAATCAAAAGAAGTCCGCCAGCTGGAAGAAAGTTTTGAACAAATGTGGCGTGAGCTTCAGAAAGCCGAAGCCGACCGCAGTCGCTATGAAGACAATCGAAAAGAATTAGTCGCTAATATTTCTCATGATTTAAAAACGCCAATTACCTCGATCATCGGCCATGTAGAAGGCCTACAAGACGGCGTGGCAAATACAGAGGAAAAACAACAGCGTTACTTGGAAATCATTCATAAACAAGGGACTCATCTTAACGAGCTAATCGAGGAACTCTTTTTATACTCCAAGCTAGACTTAGATGCGGTCATCTTTGACAAAAAAACTATTGATTTTATTCCCTATATTCGCCATCTTTTAGAAGAATATCACTGGGATAATGAGAGTCATCTCACAACAGACTTCCCCACTGAGGAACTGCTAGTCTCAATAGACCCGATTCAAATGAATAAGGTCTTAACTAATTTAATTCAAAATAGTTTAAAGTTTCGCGATAAAACCAAAGTTCTCACTTTGGACTTTAAGATAGACTTTGACAATGACCACCTTTTTTTCTCTCTAAGAGATAATGGTACAGGCATCAGCCAAGACGAACTGGCTCACGTATTTAGGCGTTTCTATCGTGTTGACAAGTCTCGGACGCCTCTGGTCAAAGGCAGCGGTTTAGGCTTAAGTATCGTTAAGCAAATCGTGGAGCATCACAATGGCTCCATTCAAATTAACAGTCAATTAGGAGAATACACTCAAATCATCATCACTCTCCCACGACTTCTGGAGGATTACCATGACAAAAAAGATCTTAATTATTGAAGACGATCCTAGTATCGCTAATCTTCAAAAAGACTATTTAGAAATCAACAACATGAATGCAGTTATTGAAAATGATGGCAAAGCCGGCTTAGATAGATCTTTAGCTGATTCCTTTGATTTAATTATCATCGACATTATGTTACCCAGCATGGATGGTTTTGACATTTGCAAACAGATTAGACAGCACAAACAAACGCCGATTATCATTATCTCTGCAAAAAAAGAAGACATTGATAAAATAAGAGGCCTAGGCCTGGGTGCCGACGATTACATGATTAAACCTTTCAGCCCTAGTGAAATGGTGGCCCGCGTCCAAGCTCACATCAAACGACATGAGACCCTAACACTTGACAATGACGAGGAACTGCCACTCATTGAAATCGGAAAGTTACGAATTGATAAAAGAGCCCATAAGATTTTTATCTCTGAAGAGGAAGTCATTTTTACCACCAAAGAGTTTAATTTACTGTTATTTTTAGCCGAACATCCCAATCGACTTTGGAGCAAAGAGCAGCTCTTTGAACAAGTTTGGGGTATGGATGTCCTCGACAGCGATGTCTCAACCGTCGTTGTCCACATTAAACGTATTAGAGAAAAAGCAAAAGACAAGCAGTTCGACAATTTCCCCATTGAAACAATTTGGGGCAGTGGCTACCGCTTTAATAAATAACACTCAAACAACATCATTCAACTCCGAATGATGTTGTTTGAGCGTGCTTAGTATGGTTCCGACTCATTCTCTGAAGCAATTGCCCCTTTGCTTATGGTTTTCTGCATAATAACTAAGGTGCAAACTAAGACTAAAATAGAAATGGAAACTAGCAATGTGTCTAGAGCATTAGTCGGACTCCCAATCTGATGACGAAGAATTGCCGTAATACAAATGTAAATCAAATAACGAATTGGAAGATGATGGTCCTCTTGAAGATAACGTAAAATCATTGTAAAAAACTCGAAAAATAAAAAGAATGATAACACATCATGAATAACCTGATCGGGATTCCCCTCTGAAATCTGAAAAATCTCTGATCCGATTCCCCAAATTTGTCTCCCCATAATAATAATTAATAACATACCCAATACAATTAAAAAGGAATCTACTACCCGATTCACTATTTTCATCGATTTTGCACTCACTCGAAACCATTCCCTTCTGTTTGAACAACTACCTATACCGTATCTTAAAGCATAAAAGCACTTATTTTCAAGAATATTGCCTTATTCTAAAAAAAATGGCCATAGGAGCCAGCTGATTTTTACTATTAGGCCGAACTATTAGGTTAAAACCAGCAAAGAAAGGCCATAGCGATTCATTAATAGATTTCATATCACATTAACTTTAAAAATGAGTAATAAAAAAACAATAATTATTAATGGGTTCTTCCATTAGCTTCATTAATAGTATAAAATGTACTTAGGGTTGTCCAATGTGATAAGCCACCATAGGAGAAAAACACTGAAAGAGGGCATTTATGAAAAAGAAATTATTAACGACTCTACTTGCATCGATGACACTTATGAGCTTAGCGGCATGTTCAAGCAAGTCACCATCAGCAACATCTAAGTCATCGTCATCTGAGTCAAGCCAACAAGCGTCAAGTTCAGAGGTACCTGAATCTACAAAGGAATCATCTAGTTCAAAAACGAGCGATTCAAAGAATTTTTCACTGATGATTGAAGCAGCTCAATCGCAAGTTCCTAGCTTAAAAGAACAAAATGCAGCAATGTATTCTGATATTGCGATTACAGAAGGGGAAGACAGCACAGTCATTTATACTTATACCTTTGCTCAAGCATCTGAAGTAGTTCCTGATGTGGAAGCACTTAAGCCTACGATGGTCAAAGCCATGAAACCAGTAATTGATGGCATGAAAGGTTTATTTCCAGATGTGAAAATTCAAGTAACTTATCTAAATCCTGATAAATCAGAGTTAATGGACTTTATTATTACTCAAGAAGATACCGATAAAATTGAGGCCGATGCTCAGTAAATACCGGACTGGTCCTCTAAAATAAATCATTCAATCAAAGAAAGTGTTGCTACCTAGGAGCACTTTTTTTGTTCCATCTTTTTTTCTTTAGGATTATCCCTTCAATAGTCTTGCAGTCAAAAGATTGTCTTCAACATCTGCAATGTCCAAACTAGCAGTATCAATTTCTTCTCAAACAATTTCAACAAAAATATGATGTCCTATTTCTGAAAAACTGTGTTTCAATTGTTCTTGCCTGAGATATTAAGTAAATAGAGCCAAGAGATTATTCCTGAAATAAGATAAGAAGCCAACAAGGCATATGGAATCCCCATAATGCCATATCTCGATAGCATCAACAAACAAAAAAATAAGTGTAACAACATGGTCATCAATGCATTTAACATATTAAATTTTGCTCTCCCAATGGCAGAAAGAATATTGCCCGGCAACATCCTAAACCCGGCATTAACTGAAAACACCACCCAATAAACCCTCATTAAAGGTACAATTTCCAAATAACTTTTCCCATATAAAAGTTGCACAATCCCAGGCGTCAATAGAATGGCAACTATCGCCACTAAACTAAAGACACCGAAAAAAACCATTTGAATATTTTTCGATTTTTCAAGCACCCATCGCTGATTTTCAGAATTTTTAGAGAAGTACGGAAAGATAAAAATGATAATGGCAGTCGCAATAAATTGGACCCCCATCGGAATTTGCATCGCCGTTTTATACTGAGTAGATATTAATGGCCTAGCAATAACATTATTGACAATAAACCCTTCATTAATAGGCAATATAAGGGATAATCCATTGGCTAACATGGAATAAAATGAATAGCTAACAAACTCTTTTCTGTTACTTTTTTTTAAAGCGAAACGGCTCTTTGATGTTCGATACCTTTTTAGCATTTGCAACAGAATCAACGAGGAAAAAATAACTGATAAATATCTTGAGATAACAACTCCTTTAAGGCCATATAAATAGGCTAACACCCCCATTGACAATAGCATCAATAATGAATACACAATCGTGATCAAGGCATAGTCACAGTACGCTAGCCGCCCTCTTAAAATCATGGTCCCATATTCAAAAAGAAAGGTACAGGTTGGGCTCAAAATTAACAGCAGCAATAACTGACGTACACCTGAAAAAGGAAAATGGCTCGCCTTTATAATCACCAAAAAGATGGCCATCAGTAAGCAATTAAACCCTATCCCTACTTTTAATCCCCAGAAAATGTACGCTTTCTTTTCACCTGCTGAACTATCCATACTGGTATAGCGCAAAATAGATGTTGATACACCAAACCCATTCATTATTAAAAAAAAAGACAATACATTATCTACATAGGCTAGTTTTGCAAAATCAGTTTTCCCTAGTAATCTAACAATAAAAACACTTGAAGAAAACACTAAAAATTTGACTAAAAAATTGCCGAAAAACACATAAAAGAAACCCTTTCCTTTTAACTTATCAAGCTGTACTTTTATTTTATCCATAGCACTCCTTCGCTCTTCTTAATCAGTTACTAATATCTTCTCCAGTGAGAGTTGGTAACTTTTTTACACTCCAACTAAATCACTCCTTACCTGTCAGTCATTGAGAGGTAAGCATAATCCTGATTGTCAGTTTCCAAACTAGCGTCATTGTAGATAGCTCCAATCACATAACTGTTCACCATTGCCAGCAAGTGCTTAGCTTTCATCACTTTTGCTTTTTCTGAAACCCCTTCTCTCACGACTAAAATAGTCCCATCGACCTTGGCAGAGACAATTTGGGCATCTGTCACACTAACAACTGGTGGCAAATCAATAATGACAAGATCAAACTGATGTATCATTTCGTCCAAACGCTGAGCCATAGCTTTAGACCCTAACAATTCCGACGGCTTTTGCGATGTCCCACCACTGGGAATCAAATAAAGATTGTCAATTTTAGTCTGCTTGACACTGTCGCTGATTGCCAGTTTAGGCTGAGCTAATAGATTGCTTAAGCCAGTCTTATTTCCATAATTAAATAAGTGTGTCAATGATTTTTTTCGCAAATCCCCATCTACTAACAGAACCTGTTTTCCTGTATTGGCAAAGATAATTCCCAGATTAATTGATGTTGTCGTTTTTCCTTCTCCTGGGATTGAAGAGGTGATTCCCAGTGAAGTCAGCTTTTTGTCAGTCATGGCGAATTCGATATTAGTTCGAATAGTTCGATATTGCTCAGACACAGTTGAATGTGGAAATATATGCGACACAAAATTTGCCTTTCGATTATCCAACTTTGTATATTTCTTTTTTAACACGGCAAACACTCCTCGTTTTAATTTGGCCTTACCTTATGAGCTTGTCAATCAACCATGAGGTTACTTTCTATTTTCTCTCACTGATAACTCTCTCAGATTAATTGTTGAGACTACTCCAAGATTGGCATAACCAAGGGTTGAGCTGATGAAATTCTCATTTTTCACTCGCTTATCCATAAATTCTGTAAACAATATCAAACTGATTCCCGTCAACAAACCAAAGATAACACCACTTATCATATTTAAGACAGCATTAGGCGAAATGGCTTTTGAATTAACCGTGGCAGGTGCAATAATGGAAATCTTTTGGTTACTACCTAACAATTCTTGAACTTTCGTCTGAAAGACACTGACTACCTTCTCCACAATTTGCTTGGCATTTTCGGGAGAACTATCGATTACTTCAATCGTGAATATTTGTGATTTTTCTTCACGGCTCATGCTCACCATATCCTGCAATTTTTTAATTGAATAATCCCCACCCTCTAAATCTGCACTGACTTCAGCCAAAACCGCAGGGCTGTTTAATAAATTATCATAGGTATCTAACATAGTAATATTAAAATTCAACTGATCCATTTCTCTTTCTAAAGTCTCATGACCACTCTCGGAAGAAAAGCCTAACACTAGATCAATTTCAGAGCTATACTTTGGTATAACAAATACATATGTGATTAACATAACCGTCGATGTACAAATCAGAACTGCCATAATCAATGTGACTAACCGCCTCTTTAATATCAATAAAATCCCTTTAAAACTGATAACTTCTTCCATTCTATGGCCTCTACTTTCCGTCTAAGTGAGACGACTCACGACTATCTTCCATCTTTGGCTATCTCATCTGACAGTCCCCACATGAGCTGTCAATAAGTTGAATAAGCCTACCTATTGCCATTGATCATAAATAATAAGCACCTTCGACCATATATTGCGTATCCAAAATAATTTTGTTTTTCAACTTCCAAAGATTGTCTTTAAGGTGCTGGTGAGCAACCATTATGACGACAACATCAACTTCCGCTAGAAAGTCATCAAAGTTCATCATCTGATGTGTTGTAATAATCTGATTGACCAGCGGATCATAGGTTTTAAAAAGCGGACCGCCTTTTTTTTCTAGCAAAGATTGTAATTGTAAGGTTGGACTCTCTCTAACATCATCTACATTTTCCTTGTAACTAAGCCCATATAATCCAACACGAGAGTCATCAACCAATTCATTTTCGTTCATAATCGCTTTTATTTTCATTCGTACATGCTCTGGCATTTTTTCATTAACTAACCTAGCAGTTCGAATCAATGGGGTTTGTTCCGGAAAAGCCCCTACTAAAAACCACGGATCTACTGATATACAATGCCCACCAACACCTGGCCCAGGCTTTAAAATATCAACTCTGGGATGCTTATTTGCAATTCTAATCACTTCATACACATCTAATTCATCCGAACAAATTTTGGCAAGTTCATTCGCAAACGCAATATTAATATCACGGTATGTATTTTCGACTACCTTCGTCATCTCAGCCGTCCGTATACTTGTCACCTCAATTTCTCCACAACAAAAACTCTGATAAACTTCTTTTATTCTCTGAGCAATATTTGAGCTATCAGCCCCAATAGTTCGCGCATTCTGTTTTAACTCCTCAATCATATTTCCTGGCAAAATCCTCTCCGGAGCGTGTGCCAAATGAATATCCTTGCCAACGACTAAGCCAGCCTCCGCCACTATAGGTCGAATATATGTGTCAATCGTTCCTGGCGCTATAGTGGATTCAAATACGATAACGGCACCTTTTAAACAGACTGATAACGTTTCTCTTAAGGCTTGAATGAGAAAGACGGGATCCACTTTCTTAGTTTCTTTCACATAAGGGGTGGGAACGGCAATAATATAAAAATTAGTGGCCTGATACTCTCGCGAAAATGAAATCCGTTGACTTAACGCCTTTTCAAACAGCTCGGCCATGCCTTGTTCTGTAAAAGGTAATCTACCTTGTGACAATTGTGAGACAAGTTGCTCTTGGCAGTCTGTCCCCGTGACTTTATAACCCGATGCGGCTAACATGAGGGCTGTTGGTAACCCTGTATATCCTAAGCCAATGACATTAATTCCATTTTTCAATTCCTTATTATTCATTTTTTTATAGATCTCCTTTTTCTAACTCATCATAGAGCATATTCCACTTATCAAAAAACGACTCAATTGAAAACTTTTTTTCGATTCTTTGACGAGCAGCCACAGACATGGTCTGCCTCAATTCTAATTGATTAAAATGTCGTTTTAAGCCATCAACCATCGCTTCCAAATCTCCTGGCGCAACTAAATAACCAGTCTCAGAATCAATGACTTGTGGAATCCCACCTACACTGGTTGCCATATTAGGAATTCCAACAGCCATCGTCTCTAAAACTGACATAGGCAGCCCCTCATGATACGAGGGTAATAAATGCAAGCTGGCATCTGCAAACAGTAATAGTTTGGTTGCTTCATCAATCCAGCCACCGATAAACACATTTTTAATTTGGCGATTTTTTATCAGATGTTGCAACTCTGACGTGTCCCCATCACCAAACAAAAGAAAATTAATTTCCGGTAATCGTTGAGCGACTTGCAGAGTGTCAAAACTACCTTTCCGTTCCCCAATTTTCCCAAGAGTGATAACATTTAACGACCAAGGATTATATGGATGACTCTCAATGAGTGATACAGCATTTTCAATAACCACAATATTAGTTGAAATAATCGTTGAATAAAACAACTTCCATTCCTGACTCAACACAACCACTTGATCGGTAGCAGATAAAACCGTCGCGATTAACCACTTGACGGGAGCAGATGACTCTTTAAAAAAAACATCAAATTGTGAAGCATGCATATGAAAAATTAGCATTGCTCTTTTTTTAAATAACATCGCCAAAAGTGACTTTCGAAAAAAGCTACCATTTTGTGCCACATGAAAATGAAGGACAGTCTTTTCCTCTTTTTTGACTCGTTTATGCAACTGCCAAATCGCATTAAAGACTTTTGCCAATATGTGACTTGAATTCCAAGACTCCACGTACTCTATTTGATGATTCCCAGCATAATACCGTTGAAAATTACTAATGACCGTAGCCATCCCGCCTTTTTCTTTAACACCAGGTCCTACCATTATCACTTTCATATTCTTCATCCTTTCATTTCCCTCAGATAGACCTTCATTCGCCAGGCACTTAACAAACCTCTTACAACAGGCATCATGTAGCACCATCCTGTTGTTCTGACGTATCCACGATGATTCCTGAACAAATTAAACCGAAAAGTGTTGAGGATAATGCTGAATACAGGACATGCCCAACAAAAAAACTATACGTTAATGAAATCAAAAACAGATGACCAAATATGTTATTCTTTCTCTGCCGATTCAAGCGATTGTAAAATAAAAATGCAACACTTATGATGAACAGGTTCACGGCCCCTAAGGAAAAAAAAGTGTCAAAAAAGTCCATTTCCACCAAACCATAACGACCAAACATTAGCAGACGTTGCTCCACCCCAAAGCCAAAAAAGAAGGCAAAAAGCCAAGATTTATTGTTAAAAAAAAGCGTCGTCGCTTCCTTGAGATAAGTACTTCTTGAACTCGTTAATAATCTAACAAGATCTCGATTGTAATGGTAATAAAAAAAAGTCAATCGATTTATCACACCTGCTAACTTCTCCTCTATGAACTCCTGACCATGCCACAAAAAAAATAAAAAAACGATCAGAAGCATCATAATGATGACCATTTTCTCAAGTCCGGTCACCTCATTCATCAAAAAGAGTAATTGAACCAATACATAAACGGTCAAAAGACAACAAAAAACTAAGCCTGTTTTTGTTCCAATAATTAAGAAACAAAACACATTCATCGAATACAGCAAACCTAAGCTCACCTTTGCCAATGTGTGCATTTTCCCAAATTGACTCACTAAATACCAACCTGAAAAGAAAGATAAGATGATAAAAGCAAAGGTTACATCATTGGTTGCAAAGAAAAATCCTTTATAACCTGCTTGAGAATTTTCATAAGTGAAATTCCCTACCCCCAATATGTAAGGCACCAATAGTCCCAACACAAATTGCACGTTTAACCCAATTAATAAAGGGCTTAATCGCGGCCCAATGGTTTCCTTACGCTGATACACATAGTATGGAATTAATGACCAAAATAAACATTTAATTAAAACCGAACCATCTGCAATAATTATGGATAATGGATAATTAAAATAAACGGTCTGCAAGAGTAATGTGCTCAAGACGAACACCAATACCAGAGCTGTGTAAACAGTTAATCTAGTTTTCTTTAAACCCTTCCGTAAAATGCCCACCAGTAAAAAAAGAAAAAAGTAAAAACGATAGAGTATCCCAATTGGAAAACTGTAATTGAGAGACAAAAATAACCCATTCAACACATCAATTACTGGGAACATTCCACAAATTACTAAAAAGCCCTTATTTGATTTATCGACCCTACTCATGACCCTTCCTCATCCATTTCTCTTGCAGAACATTTAATATAAATGACACATTTCCAATAAAATATCGTTTAAACATTCGTTTTGGCTCTTGTAAAAAACGATACACCCATTCTAAACCTGATCGACGCATCCAAGTTGGTGCTCGCCTGGTCACACCAGCCACTATATCAAAGCTACCACCCACCCCCATGACAAAAGGAACCGTTAATTGCTCCCTGTGGGCATTAACCCAGTACTCCTTCATAGGGCTAGAAAAAGCAACAAATAAAATATCGGCCTGAGAACGCGAAATTTTTTCAGCAATTTTAACAGACTGAGCCTCATCAAAAAAACCATTGTGATGCCCCACAATCTGCAATTTAGGGTACCGTCTCAAGTGGATGGCCTTCACCTTTAAAACAGTTTCTTCTTCTGCTCCAAAATAAAAGACTTTGTATCCCTTACGCTGCGCGAGTTCAATTAGATTTTCAAAAATGTCAATTCCCGTAACCCTTTCTGGAACATCTATCCCTAGAAAACGTCCGGCCCAGACAATTGACTGTCCATCCGCATTAATGAGAGCAGACTCATTAATAATCGCAGCCAATTTAGCATCTCGTTTAAGTAAATTCACCTTACTTGCGTTCAATACCACATGGTGCACCTTTCTTTTTTCTGCGATAATCGTCTCAATCTCTGCCAATGTTTCTGCCATCGTCAGACAGTCTATATGCGTATCTAATAGCATTTCCCTCTTATTGGCCCTCATTAACAAGCTCCTTTGCCATTAAAAATAACTAAGATTGTTCTCAGCATTAACTTAAAATCGTAAAAAATTCCGGCTTTTTCAATATAGATTAAATCGAGTTCAACCATTTGCGAAAAACTTAGCTGATTTCTGCCACTTACTTGCCATAAGCCACTGCAACCTGGCACGACCGCTAGCCGTTGTTTGTCAAAGGCTGTGTAATGCGCAACTTCTTTTGGTAAAGCCGGTCGTGGACCAATTAAACTCATTTCCCCTTTCAAGACGTTTAGTAGCTGCGGAAATTCGTCTAAACTAGTTTTTCTTAATAATTTACCAAAGGATGTAATTCTAGGATCCTCTTTAATTTTAAACATGGCCCCATCTATTTCATTTTTTTCAATTAACATTGGCAACTTGTCCTCCGCTGCCATTTCCATCGTCCTAAATTTATACATCACAAATGAGGCCCCATTTTTCCCCACCCTAACTTGCTTAAAAAAAACGGTGCCTCCCCACTCTTCGGCTTTAATTCCCATTGCGATTAGCAAAAAAAAAGGGAGCAACAAGCAGAGGCCTATCAGTGATAGCGTAATATCAATCATTCGTTTCGCAATCCGATAAGCTAGCTTTGGATTTAAGGACCGCTCACCCTTTAATTGAGTGACTTTCTCTATTTTTTTTTGATTTTCCAAGTCTTCACAACCTTATCTGTTGGCTGATATGTTAACTTTTCCGGCAGAGTTTTGCCCTCTAAAGAAAAATTCAATTCCCCTTCAATCCTTTCACCTGGCGCAACTGAATCACCGAAAATAACGAACGAATGGTCGATTTCATATGTTTTACCATCCATAGCTACGAGTTTAAAATCAGCAGCACCCAAACCTTTTGATACCGAACTCAAATTTTTCCCTGTCACAGGAAAGGTGTAAAGAATCCGTTCATCGTCTTTTTGAGTCACAATATCTGTTGTTTTAACCTCAGAGAACTGAATTTCCAAACCATCAATTACAACACTTTCTTCTTCAACTAACTTAATACTGTTTTCGTTTTCTCTTTCTTTTTTTTGGGTACAACCTGACATTACAAGTAAAAGAATGGTAATTAATAAACTAATTTTTTTCATTTTTTCCCCTTTTTAACTGTGAGGATGGGACAACTGACAGTCCCATCCTCACTTTTTTTACACATTGTTAATCATTAGGCAATTTGGTTACTTGAAAGTCACCCATAGTTTTTCTGATAATAGTTCTCCCTTTTCATCATAAGAATCCAACGTTAATTGATCTCCTGCTTTTACCAGAGTCGGATTAATATAATAAGAAAACTGCCCATCGTGGTAATTCCCTCCCCAGGAAACCACTCGATCGTTATGAGACAATCGCGCCCTCGTCATAGTTCCCACATAAGTGCCCGTAATAGTAGGTGCGCCTAACTTGTAAACAGCATTATTAATCCCCTGTTCTGACACTGTGACTAAAAGGTCTTCTGTCAATAATTGATCATCTGCCCCATATCCATTTACTTTAACCTCATCCCCTGCTTTGATAACACCGGGAGCAACATAATAGGTGAATTGCCCTTGTTTAAAACTTCCCCCCCAAGAAACAGCTCGTCCATTAACAAAAAGTCGACCCTTGGAAACCAAACCAGAATACGTGCCTTGAATTGACCCACCTAAAACATAACGTGCCTCAGTAAGCTGACTATCTGGCACTGAGATTGACACAATGTGATTCTCTGAAAGTAAATTACCAACATGATCGTAGCAACTTAATACCACCACATCATCGTCCTTCATACGTTTTGGCGACACATAATAAGTGAATTCCCCGTCTTTAAAGTCGCCTCCCCAGGACACGACCTGGTCATTAATGGTCAACTTGGCCAAAGCAATATTCCCTGCATAAGTTCCCTTAATCGTAGTATCACCCAACAGATAATTCGCTGTCTTAATCTCACCCGTCGCCTTGCTTAACGAAACTGAGACATTTTCCTGTAAAAGACTGCCATACCTGTCATAGGTATTTAATGTCACTTTATCTTCCTCTTTAATCTGTCCCGATTTAACGTAATAGCAAAAGACACCATCTTTAAACTGACCTCCCCATGAAACAGGTTTGTCATTAATAATCAATCGAATTAAAGAAACATCATCTTTGTAATTTCCAGTTATTAAATTACTTCCTAATATATGACTTGCTTTTTCAACTTGCCCCTCAGCCACGACGACTACCTTGACTTCTTTTAAATCAAGTAAGGTTTCATTTTTCGCAAAGGCTTCAAGTTGAACTTTATCACCTTCTTTAATCCGACCTGAACTAACGTAGTAGGAGAACTGTTGATTTTTAAAAGCACCTCCCCATGAGATTACTTTATCATTAACCTTGAGACGAGCTTTTGACACAGCACCATTGTATGACCCTTTAATGAGATTGCTACCAATAACATAGTCTTCCACTAATATATCGCCGATTAACTCTTGGACTTCCACTGTCGTAAATTCTGACTGATTGTTTGCAGAATCAGTTGCCGATATCAACACGTCAGTTCCAGCCTCTAAAGGTTCTATCGCCATGACAAAACTGCCATCCTTTTCAGCGATAGTGCTGCCTATTTCCAAATTCTCAACAAAGGCTTTAACCAAGGAGCCCCCTTCAGTTGTGCCAGAAATTTCCTTATCAATCACCAAAATGGGGTTAACAACTGGCGCTTCTGGTGCAATTACATCCTTAACAATTTCTGTTACAACGTGACTAAACACACCATCTTTAGATGCCCTTAATTCAACTTTTGAACCAACATCTAACCGATTACGAAGTAAAAAACTAAATTGACCCTTGGAATCTGCATTTCCTTCATAAAACTCAATATTATCCCCGGCAACATTTTTGACATCAATGGTAATACGAGCACTAGCAAGAGCACTTCCCTTAAGTATTGTTGACGTATTCGTTACTTCTTCAAGAATTGGCGAAGCTAAATAAATTTCACCTACCACAACTTCAGCAGCATCAGATGAATTGTTAGCCTGATCAGTTGCCGTCACCTTGATAATAGTGTTCGTCCCTTGTTTTGCGATCGGTATTGAAAATTCACCTTCTTTAGTTGCAGTTGCTTCACCAATCACTTTCCCTTCAACAGTGGCTCTCACAATTGACTCAGGTTCAGCAGTTCCTTTGATGACTGTGTCATCCTTTGTTATATCGAATACTAGCGGGATTTCAGGCGGAGTCGTATCTTCAACTGGTACTATCGTTACAGGACTAGTCAAGCCCTCTTTAGTCAGATAGACATCCACTTGGGCGATATTTTCCAAACTTTTTACCGGCACTGTGAAATCCCCCTGTGAATTCGTCGCCCCTATTAATTTATCCGTTTCTTGATCATCTTTATCTTTTAGGACGATATTTACATCTGCATTAGGCTCGCCATTCCCATTGATGTTTGTCGATTTATCCGTTAGCTTATTAACTTTGGGCATGACAATAGATGTTCTCGTGACCACCATCGAAGCCTCTTCGCTCACCAAGCCAGAGGGTTTAATTTGGACCGCTTTGACCACAGTTCCTATTTCTTGTTTAGGTATTTCTAGGATGAAACTATTGTCCTTCAAAACTTTAGTTGTCACTTCATCACCATTTGGTAACGTTACTTTAATCGTATTGCCAGATAAGCCATATCCTTTTATCTCGCTATCTTCGTTTGAAATAACGGTTAATTCAGGTTTTTCTGGATGAATAACATCTGATACTTTTACTGTTTCTTTATCACTCCTAAACCCATTAGCTTCTGAGTGAAGACCGATGCTTTCACCAAATTCTGGTGTTTGAATCGGAACAACGTACGAACCGTCATTTTGTGACTCAGCGTAATACTGCTTTTGAGACCCGTCAATTTTATCAATAGTCGCAATCACTGTGACTTGTCGATCAGCAGTACCAACGACTTGTGTGGCAGTATTAGTGACCGGCTCTACCTGAGGTTTATCCAACTTGCCTTGTCGAACAAGAACATCTCTAGGCTCGCTGATATTTCCTGCAAAATCCTTATTCCTGACCAACAAAACAGTACCAGCTACTTGTCTTGGAATTTCAAACATAAATTCACCGATAGCGTCTGTCTGGCCTGTTACTAACTCACCTTCACTTGAAGTGATAGTAATTTCAGTATCAGGCTCCCCTACCCCTTGAATCACTGTAGATGTGGTATCAACAACCGTTCGAATAGTCGGTTTAACCGGTGCCGTCACATCGGTATTAATTACCTTAATTTTTTCAATCCTCAAGCGAGACGTTATTTGTCCATAAATACCACCCCAGTTATTATAAGCCTGTAGCGATAAGTTGGCATTACCATCCTCTTTAGCAGTATAGGTCAACGTCTTTGTTGAAAATTGATTACTATAATTAATCGTTTCTATTTTTGCTTCCTCATCCCCTTGACCAAAAGAATAAATCAACTTCGAACTAGATGGACTACTTAATGGAGCGCCGCCAAATTCTCTAACATCAAAAGTTACACTATAGGTTTGCCCTTTTTTCAAGTAAACTTCCTGTTCCAAACACCCTGCTGAATAGGCGCCTGTATTAGAAGCTATGGTAAAGCCGCCGCCTTCAGATCCATTTTGATAACCTGTGATCCAAACTTTATCTCCCATGACATAATAACCATCACTGTTTTCTTGCAATAATTCAGCCAGAACCAATGTACCTATGTGACTGTTACTGTACTTCATTGTCCAACCTGGGAATTTTCCGTTTTCCATCATCACTTCTGGGTTACTCAATAGATTGTCAGGCGTCACAATTTCCGCATTTAAACTGGTAGCGGAAACCTCACTGACATTTTCAACAGTTGCTAGGGCCACTGTAGGTGAAATGGCGTTACAAAGCATACTCGATACCAGAAACAAACTTGCATAATTTTTCATTGCACTCTTCGTCATTTTAATTTTCATGTGTTCTCCTCAGTTATTATTCTTTTTAATCAACCTCTACCTCTGTGCTTCAAATCCGTTCACTTTAACACAAGCTAGGTCTTGTTTACTTAACCTCTCCAAATAGTCTTACTCCATTTCATACTTGAAACATAACAAACTCCTCCTTTTACTGATATATCTTCTGAATTATAGAAAAATAAAAAAAACTATTAAAAACAACATAGTTCGCATTTTTTTATTTGACTACCAGATACATTTATAGTGTATGTCAGAATCCTTTCTTTTTTCCGTCAAAAAATAGGAGTTAATTTATTTTTTTTGACAAAAAAACAGGAAACCTTTACCTAAAGGCTCCCTGAATGAACTAGACGTTTTCTGATTCTTGGTTATTTCAAGAGTTTATTTGTCGATTCGCGTTCAAAATAGTATCAGTTCTTTTCGATTTCAATTCAAAATAAAGGTCATTGATTACTCTAACTAATTTTCCAATATCACCTTCAACGTAGTCCTGAATATAAAAATAAGCGACGTTAGAATTACTTCTAAAATATCCATCTGATACGATTAAATGTAATCGATGATTATCTAAGCGGTTAACAAACTCTATCGGAACATCCGTACAATTACTGATTTTCTTTTCAATAAGTTCTTTCTGTCTAGAACCATATTTACTGTATACATGAACGACCACACCTGATTCATTTTTCAAGATAAATTCCCCTACTATTAAATGAAATATTTCTTGGCTTAAGGGAATTGGTTGCTTTATTTTACTGTGATAAAAACTAAAAAAATTCTGATAAATCGTTGAAAAAAAACTATTTTTTTCTAAATTAATATCTTCATATTCAATCTTAGTAATCGATGTGAACATCTTATATTTTTTTATCGCTAGGAATAGATTGGTTTTCAAAAATAATAGATCATCCTCAGTAAAGGTGATCGCCATATAATCAGAAAAGGTCTCAATAATTGTATTAACCTGAAATAACTCATCACTATTATAAAAATTAGAGGAACAATCAACGGATACGTCCCTAATTGTTTCCATATCAATGATGCCACCAGTATAAAAAAAGAAATACAGAAACCTATACTCATTTTCAATAACATTTTTGGCCAATGGTGCTTGTGTGATTTTAAACATATTGGCTTTAAAACGCTCATAAGAATACTGCTCAAACCCCATACTAATTTCTTCTATTGAATCCGACAATTGATTTCCTTGAAAAAAACGACTTCGACACACACTAAAGAATTTGCTAAACCGATCAATAAACTGCTGTGACGTCTTCGGAAATATATCACAGAAACGATCGTAACTAAAAACAGTTTGACTAACAAAAGGACTTATTTCATATTGACTGATATCAAATAACAGGTAAAAAAAGTACCTGATACGCTCTTCCTTACCAGTAAGAACGTAAGTTTTATTACGCCTTTTTATATCCAAATCGTAAGTACGCAAAATACATCGCAATAGTTTTAATTTTCTTGACACTGTCGATTGACTAAAAAAGAAAGTTTGAGAAACTTTTTCTAGTGTTATTTTTTTCCCATAAAATAAATCTACTAATATATTAAAACAATAACTTTTCTTTAACAAAACACCGAAGTAGTAACCTAAAGAAAAACCATTTTTTTTAATAAATTTATAATGACTAGCTCCCGATGTTTCAATTTCCATCGTTTGATCTTGATTCACCAGCTCCTTTAGCTCGTGAATCAACTTACTCAAAGTTTGTTGACTCAACTCTGTCACTACAAATAGTTCTTCATAACTTACAACTTGATTTTCGATAGCGCTGACATATTTCAACACTTTGTATAATAACTGATCTTTTTTTTCTAACATTAGTTCGATATCCATTGCTCATCTCCTAAGCTAGCTATAAAAATTCAGATAATCTGTACCAAATTACTAGTAAAACTTACTAACTATTTTAAGGAGAGACGCTTGCTCAAGATTAGAAATTCTAATAAGTTTGGCGGAAGTGATTAGCTACAAATCAAACTTAAGACAATCATACAAATCGTCATGTCTTTTGATTCAATTTGATCGTAATTTTTTAATAAAACGCAAACTTTCCCACTAGTTTGAGTAATCAAACGTACAAGTTTATCTGACCGACATTTATCGAAGGCAACTCTTCATTATACTGAACTACCCTTAGTTTTTATTTGTATTTGTGAACAGTTCCAATTGAGACATCGCAAATACTGACAATCTCTCTGATAGTCTTCTTTTGTTCTCGATAAAGAAACTGAATTCGATTGATCTTTTCGGCTTCAATTCTTGGTCGCCCCACTATTTTCCCTGTTTTTTGTGCTTTTCTTAACCCTTCTCGTGTCCTAGACCCTATGATTGTTTTCTCTATCATGGCTAACTTACTTAATAAAGAGAGGTATTTGTCATCGCTCTCCATCTCCTTATCTAAAAAAATCAACTGACTCTCATAGAGTTGCAGAAGCGCCTCTATTTGGCTATAGGCCCGTAACGAAATATGAAGTGCTTCGATATTTGTCACAACAATTTCGTTCCCTTTGTTTTCCTTTAAAAAAGAAAGAAACTCATTTGTTCGATCCCCATTACTCTTAACCACTTCTACCTTTTCGCACTTGCCTTCCTCGTATAAACGAATCAAGTCTGACGGGTCTGGATTAAAGACCGTGTATCCAATTTTCATATACTCTTCCCCTTTCAAGCCATACACTATCCAGTCTTCGTATCATGTATCAATCAATTTACCACAGTATACTGAACACTTCTCCACACCTGATTAGCAGCATCAAAAGAAATTGATCACGTTACTAACACGATAGGTATAAATATAGATAGTTTCTGAAACATCCTCCATAATTGCTCTCATTATTCCAATTCTTTAATTTCTCAACGTCACAACAACTCAATTAATTGATTTAAAAACAACATAATAATAGTGTAAACTAAAATGACTCTTTTTTTTGTCAAATTGTTTACAATATTATAATTTTTTTGACAAGTTTTTCTATTATTAGACATGATATTCTCTCTTTAAGAAAAAAGGCGACTCTTTTTAAGATTATTAGACTTGCTGTATTAAAAAAATGAGCTGACACATAATTATGTGACGGCTCATTTTAATTTTACATTTAATTAGACACTAGCACAATAGACTCACTGATATTGCCTTTCACATCCTGATTAACTAAATGAAGCACTGTCCCTGTTTCTTGTTTAGGAATCGTCACAGTAAAGCAACCTGACTCATCTACCATAGCCTCAAGAATAACCGCTCCACCAATTGCTCTAAGTAAAACAGTCGAGTTAGGTTCCCCTTGGCCCTTAATCTTAGTCCTATTTGCCTCTATTTCCAGACCAGTAATAATGACCTTATTTGGCGGGATTACATCAGTATTAATCAATTTAACATCAGAAAGATACATCGCTGTATTGGTACGACCAAACCAATTGTAAAAAGTCATCTCAGAGCCTAAGCTAATAGTTTCTACCCCACTGCTGACAGGGGTGTAAGTCAATTTTTTGGTAACTTTATTGCGGGCTGTCTGTTTTTCCCGTTTAGTAACTTGGCCAAAGCCGTAGTGAATGACTTGTTCACTGTATTCTGTTGGATTAGGGTTCCACGAGTTGAATGACAACTCATAGTTTTGACCTTTAATCAAGGCAACATCCTGCCCCACATAACCTGCTGATTTTTCCCATTTTTTGTAGAATTTCAATCCATTTTCATCCACAGAAATCGCCGAAATAATGTCTTTTCCTGACCGTTTCAACACAAATTCATACGGATTAGACTGCCAGTTTTCACTAAAGTTAACACCGTCATTGCTTAATTTCCAAGACTCAAAACTCGTTTCACTTTGATTCCGTTTGAATTCTGAATTTATTAACAGATTTCTAGTTTCGGCCAACTCTGGTCTTGAGCTGGTCATTTTCTCAACCGTTGTCAAAAATGAAGCGACTTTTTGTCGATACGCCTCTCCCCCAACTGTAATATTTTCTGCATGACCCGAGCCAACAATAGCTAACTGGTCTTTATAGCCGATAGCGGCAGCATATAATTTATCTTTAGCAATCGGCGGGATAAACCAATCTGCTGTTCCATGGATAAATAACTTGGGTACATTGGAGGTTGAAACAGCCTTTAAAGGCGAAATTGAAAATAAATCCACTTTCAAAATCGGTTTCACATAGTGATCGTTTAACGAATCGATAATTTGACTTTCACAATTATACCAGTCAATCGAGTTAACAATTGGGATATACTGTAAGCGTGAGGTAATTAAACGCGTCACATCACGAGCTTGTTGCTCAATTGAATAATAACCACAGTCTTCAATTAATGCTTCCACGTTAGGATGCGGCGTCTCCTGAGACATCATCACAGTGGCCGCCCCCATAGAAACACCGAATAATACAATTTTTTGATTAGGCTTGGTTGTCAGTTCTTGGTCAATCCAAGCATTGATATCATTTTTTTCATAGGCTCCAAAAGCAATATATGACCCTTCACTTCGGCCATGAGAACGTGCATCGGGCACAATAACATTATAACCTAAGTCATAGAGCATCTCAGCTTCCTTCATAATGTTCATGGCATTAGAACGATAGCCGTGTTGCACCACAGCTGTTTTATCTGACTGATTGTCCACATAAAAGGCATGGAGTTTAACATTTTTTCCAGTTGGCTCATCATACACGGATAAATAACGGTCACTTTTTCCGGCTACATGATCAAACCAGCTACTCTCTCCACTGCCACCTAATAAACCAAATAATTCAGCCGCATTAATAATCGTATTTTCTCGCCTAACTGTCACATCAAAAACCAGCGCTGATATTAATTTATTAGCAACAGCACCAAAATTACGAGCATTAGGATTCGCGTTATCAGTTAGATACGCTTCAATCTCGCTAATTAACGCCTGCTCACTGTCAGGCAGTCGTTCCCGATCTCTTTCGCTCTTCGCTTCAAAGGGATCCTGTCCTTCAGCTGATATCATAGAACGACTTGTACTCTGGTTGACAAGTGGCCCTTCACCAATTATCACCATATCCTCCGCTGCCAATGCCGCTGGTCCAACTGCCGTCATCAACAATAAACTTAGACCTAACTTAATAAACTTTTTCATATCCGTCTCCTTTTAAGTTCGTTTACTTTACCCTTTAAGAACATTACCATTTTTTTTATAAAAACACAAGTTTTTTATCAGACCTATTAACCCATTTTATCTATTAAGCAACCTTCCCCATTAAAAATCAGCTGCATTGGGACAGTCGGTTAAAATAGCTATTTGGACTTTCGTTTAAATAAAGCAATGTCCTCTTCGCCGTCTCCACCATTTTTTTACCAGCTCTTAAGGAGTAGAGTAGCTCCCAGCGATTGCTAAGGTTCTCGTAACAATTCTCAGCATTTTTTAAAAAAAGTCAGCTAATTTTTCGATTTACGCACTTTTAATTAATATCTGTCTGCCATTTATGATTTAGCTATTTCCTTCTCATATTTACACCCGTTTAGTATTTATCAATGATCGATTTAAACAACCTTTCTATCGCATGTTGCAAGAAAACGACTCATTTTGCAACAAGTTAAATCTTAAATAGTCAACGAGTGATTGATTCGTTATAGGTAATTTATCAACTAAGAAAAGAGCGTGACAAAATGAACTCACCAACTACAAAAAAAGGCTATTCAATCACTGGAAGTATTTATGGCTCCTTAGTATCCTATTACATGATTATCCAATTTGTCTTAAACAGTGTTCAAGGGATTATGGCTACTATTGCATTTTATTTGGTGCCCTGATGTCTATTGCCATCATATTATCGATTCGCAGACTCACTCAAAACCCCCGTTGAAGACCTTCAACGGGGGTTCATCATTCTTCTAGCATATTCACTCGGGCAATGACCCTTCCCGTAATAAAATTTTCGGTGGTCTGCTGATTAATTTTTCCCTCTTTTATGCAATAAACGTTATAGCCATACCGTTCTTCAAACCTGACCTGACCGACGCCTTCATCCTCCCCGACAAAAGACATTCCCCCAGCCGTATAATACTGAATCCCCAAGAGATCCCCTGTATAGGCGTGATGCGTATGACCATTTAATAAAGCCAACACGGGATAATCTTGAATCAGCTTCAGCAATTGGACCGACTCCGGTAGCCGAGGAGTACTACACTGCTGCTCCAATAAATGATGATGGGTGATTAGTAAAACAGGCTTATTGCCCACGACTTCCAACTGTTTTTCCAACCAGTCAAATTGGGACTGGCTCATCTGGCCATCAGCCATGCCATAAACCGAGCTGTCAAAAGAAATCAATTCTATTCCATTAAGACTCATCACCTGATTATAAGGCGCCTCACTGCCCTCTTCAGCCAGCCATCCCTTTCGAAAATGGGCTTTAATATCATGATTACCCAAAGTTACCAGAATAGGGATGTCACCGATTTGCTCCTTAAACCATCTTTTTAAATAACGATAATCCTCAACTGATCCATCTTCAGTCAAATCCCCACTGATAATCACTAAATCAAGAGCCATGCGCTCTCTCACATGAGTCAGACAGGCGGCAACGTGAATCAAAGGATTTTCCATCTTAGCAATCATGCCCTTATAGCCTTTCTCAACTACGTCACAAGACTGACAAAAATGGATATCCGACATATGTAATATATTCATCTTATCTCAATTTCTTTCTAATTATTCCCGTAATTAAATCAAGTAGAAAAACCGTCACAACCACACCTAACAAGATGATGCTGACTTTACTCCAATTACGAGTTTGTATGGCAAATATTAAAGGGGCACCAATTCCGCCGGCCCCTACAAGGCCCAGTGTCGCCGCACTTCTAACGGCAATTTCAAAATGATTTAAAGCCAGAGAACTGTATATCGGCATTAACGATGGAATTCTCACAAAAAATAAGGTTTGCCAAAAATTAGCACCTATCGCTTCGACTTCTTCAGTTAGACTTTCGTCCATCCCTTCAAGTTCTTCGGTAAAGAGCTTGCCCAACATGCCAATCTGGTGAACACCAATCGCCATCACACCGGCAAAGGGACCGGGACCAACTACTTTCACAAAAATAATCGCAAAGACTAGCTCTGGAAAAGCCCGCAATAAATTACAGAGAAATTTACCTAATTTAGACAGATATGGTAAGGAGGGCCATAAATTAGTCGCACTTAGCAAGGTAAAAGGAATCGCCAAAACAGTCCCAATCGCCGTTCCTAAAAAGGCAATGCCAATAGTTAAGATTAACAGACTAATCAAATCCTCACCACTACCATCGTATAAAAAGGACCAGTCAGGTTGACTCAAGCCCTTTAAGACATCTAGTCCCATGGCCAAAGAAAAACTGCTGAGACCAGAATAATCAATACTAACTGCCGAATAAATAATTAACAGCAATAGAAGAGACAGCCACAGAATGGTCTTTTTACTCAGATCTTTCAGTATCATTGCAACGACCTCCTAACTCGCTCACTTAGTTTATCAACGATAGCCACCGTAACTAAAATCGTTAATAGGATAATCGAGACCCGCTCATATTTTAATAAGGCCAGTGACGAATTCAAGATAACCCCAATCCCGCCAGCTCCCACATAGCCTAAAACAGTAGAGGCTCTGACATTGACTTCAAAGGCATAAAAAGAATAACTGGCAAACTGACTAAAGACCTGAGGGGCAACGGCCCAAACCGCCATTTGTGTTCGATTAGCTCCCACTGCTAGTTGGGCCTCAATCGGTTCAAAATCAATGGTTTCAATCGCTTGAAACATTAACTGCGAAACCATTCCAAAAGTAAAGACCCCAATCGTTAAAACCCCTGTGGCTTCACCAATTCCAAAAATAGCCACAAACAAGGCCGCTAACAGCAAGGTAGGAATCGTTCTCACAACCCCTAGAATAAAACGGAAAAAAGTCGACACAACAGGATTTCCCGTCACTACTGTAGTCGCTAGAAAACTAACGGGAATCGCAATTATCACACCGATAAACGTTCCTAGCAACGACATCTGCAAGGTTTTAATCAATGGCCCAATCAGCTTAGGAAAATAACTAAAATCAGGATGAATTAATCGAGATAAAAATACCACAATCTGATCGGAATGAGTCGCAATCTTTTGAAAATCAGCCTCAGTTACCCAGACACTTCCTTGAAATAACAGTAGCAACAAACAGACGATCAGCAGTTGTTTACGCCACTTAAAATGAATGGTATCCTTAGGCTTCACTGACATCCCCTACCTTTTCTTCAAAGATCCGCTTCCCATAAATTGACTCCAAGCGCTCATCAGTTAATGCTGCAGGCAAGCCATCAAAAACAATTTGCCCCTCTTTTAACGCAATAATTCTGGATGAATAATCACGAGCCAAAGGAATCGAATGTAAGTTTATCAGAATAGTCTTCCCCATGGTCTGATTAATCTGACGCAAATCGTCCATCACTTTTTCAGTGGTGATCGGATCTAGCGACGCCACCGGCTCATCAGCTAAAATAATCGGCGCCTGTTGGACTAACGCTCTTGCAATTAACACCCGTTGTTGCTGGCCACCACTCAATTGATCACTGCGGGTATGCAATTTATCTGATAACCCCACACTGGTCAGAGCCTCAACTGTTCGGCCATAGTCTTCTTTTGTAAAAAGTCCGAACATGCTTTTAAATGTGCTGTAATAACCTAAGCGTCCAGATAAGACATTTTTTTGTACCGTGCTTCGTTTCACCAAATTAAAGTGCTGGGAAATCAAACCGATTTCCCGACGAATCAAACGTAACTCTTTTTTCGTTGCTTGGGTGATTGAGCGACCATTAACCTGAATATCCCCGGTTGTAATGGGAACCAGCTGATTGACGGCTCTTAGCAATGTGCTTTTCCCCGCCCCACTTAGGCCAATAATGGCGACAAACTCCCCCTCATTGATTGCTAAATTAATATTTTGTAACCCTTTAACTCCGTTTGGATAAATTTTCGAAACATTATCGAAAATAATCATTTTTTTCGCCACCTATTCCATCAATAGAAACCGACACGTCTTAATTGTCGGTTTCCTGTTAAGATTTATTCCGCTGCTTTTTCAGTGTATTGACGAATCGTGTCATAGCCATTGTCAGCAGCCTCTTCATATCCTAAGTGACTCCAAATCGTCATGGCTTCTGCGCCTTTTTCATCATCCTTCATCTTTAGAAAAGCGTCTTTTACTTGTTTTTTTAGTTTCTTATCCATTGAAGGTTGAACCGCTATAGCGTCATTGGGAATGTCTCCCTCAGTTAAGTAGAGCACTTTTAATTCTTTAAACAAATCCTGATCACCAAAACTAGCTCCGAAAACATTTCGAGCTCCTTCAAAAACAAAAGCAGCGTCCATTTGACCATTTAATACAGCTGTTATTTCACTTGGAATGTCGTTTACCGTCGTTAAAGTCGCTTCAGTCGTTGGATCAACGCCGGCCTCTTTCAACTCCGCTACTGGATAAATATAACCACTGGCTGAGTTAGGGCTTAACGTGGCGATTTTTTTGCCTTTTAAGTCCGTTAATTTCGCCATGGGACTGTCAGCTTTGACCAACACTTCTCCTTTAAAGGTATTGGTCAATTCACCTTTAATTGGCAAACCGGTCTGTTCATCTGTTTCCCCAAGTTGAGACGTTAAGATGGCTTCAGCCGCATCCATGTCTTTGGCTTGGACATAAGCAGCGGGCGGCATAATCCCGATGTCTACTTGTTTCGACGCCATCGCCTCAACAATTGTCGAATAATCAGTAGCCAAGGTTACCTTAACATCACGATCAAGTGCCTTTGATAAATACTCAGCAAAAGGTTTTGTTTTAGCTTCCATGGAACCGTCATTGTTAGTTGGCACAAACTGAACGACTAATTCTTTTTTCTCTTGATCACCACTTGCAGATTCCTCTTTTTTACCACAACTTGCCAATGTCGCCACCACTAAGACTACTAATAAACTTATCCCTAATTTTCTAATTCTCACTTTTCTTCCCCCTATTTAGCTTGTTTTTGACTTGCATTCCTCTTACCTCTAAAGAATACCAAGTTTTTCTTTTTTTTGAAGTGACATGTGTCACATTTACAACACATTTACTAGTATTTTACATTCATTTTACATATAAAGCACTAAAAATGTTCGTGTTGTGACATTTCCCATTCTGATATACAATGAAAGAAAAAACTAAGGGGAACCGTCGACTTATGAAAAAAGTAGTGGATCCATTACGCCTATCAACCTATATCACAACCAACCAGTTACAATCCTATTTGGACAATGACTTACCACCCATCTCAGCCCTTTATTCCTTTGAGCAAGACGAGCACCTCATACGGTCTGAAATGCCGTCAGACTACTTGTATTTCTTAGTAGACGGCTCTGTGATGATTTATTCCTATTCATCCGATACCCAAAATATTTGCATCGATCACAGCCAACCAGTGACCCTTCTTGGAGAGGCATCTTCCTTATGGGAATTACTGCCTCAAAGTAATGTCAAAGCAATTTCTCCCTGTATCTGTGTTGGCATTAGCCTAAAAAAACACCGTGACCTTCTTCAACAAGATGTTCGGTTTCTGCAACATATCTGTCAAATTTTGAGTTATCGTTTAAATTCAGGCGTAACACTGGCTAATTCCTTAACAGAGCCTGTTGAAACCCGCCTAGCCAAATTCATTTTAGCCAACTCTAAAGACAATCAATTTTCCTTTCAATTGACTACCTGTGCCTCTATCTTAAACGTGAGTTATCGCCATTTGCTGCGAACCATTACTAGTTTTAGAGATGAACATATTCTAAAAAAAGAAAAGAGTTATTACCTCATTCAAGATATGACTGCTTTAGAAGTCATTGCCGAAAATTTAAGCTAAGTAAACAGCCCTGTCGACATTCAGACAGGGCTGTTTGACTCTTAAAACTTACTTCACTTTCAACCGAACCATATTCCAAGATAGGGGCTTTAGCGATACGCAGAACGATTGTCCTTCCTGATGATAATTATCTACCTCACAGGGTACGACTACTTGCTGATCTTTCGTATTGACTGCTTTTAATGCAAACCCAGCCAATTCACTGGCTTCTAACACCTCTTCAACTACAATGGTATCAACGTCCAAAAAGAGATCCATGACCTCGCTTTGATGACGATTAATTGCAAAAATTGTCACTGTCTGATCATCAACCTGATAAACCGCAACCGAATCAACAAATGGAACCTCTCCAATCCCTTCGACAAAATAATGATTGACCGTCAGCTCGGTTTTTAATGCAGTCCCTCTTCCATAAAGAGAGACCTGCTGAAAGGGATAAAAGGTTGTCTGTTTCCAAGCTGCCCCTTCCTTTTCTGTCATAATAGGTGCAATAACATTTACCAGTTGAGCTAAACACGCAATTTTCACCCGATCAGCGTGCTTTAAGAGAGTAATTAACATAGAGCCCAGTAATAAGGCATCTTCAAAAGTATAAACATCTTGCAGTAAGGGAGGCGCCTCCTGCCACAACACTTGTTCCTTATCTGACTCCAACGTATGATACCAGATATTCCATTCATCAAAGGATAACATCATTTGTTTATCGCTTTGCTTCTCTTCTTGAATCTGATCACAAATAGCCGTGACTTCTTGAATAAACTGCGACATTTCTACAGCTCTTGCTAAATATCTGCCAATATCATCCTCTTGGTTACCGTAATACTGATGAAGAGACAAATAGTCAACATCATCATAGGTATGACGAAGAACCGTCTGTTCCCATTCACCATAGGTCGGCATTTCCCGAAAAGAGCTCCCACAAACTACCAGTTCAATCGTTGGGTCAACTAATTTCATCACCTTAGCGGTCTCTTCTGCCAAACGGCCATATTCCTCTGCTGTTTTATGACCAATCTGCCAAGGGCCATCCATTTCATTACCCAAGCACCAGGTTTTAATGCCAAAGGGCTCTCCTTGGCCATTCGCCTTTCTTAAATCACTCCAATAAGTTCCCCCTGAAAAGTTGCAATACTCCAAGAGATTCCTAGCTTCACTCATCCCACGAGTTCCCAAATTAACGGCCATCATGGCTTCTGAGCCAACTTTTTGACTCCAACTCATAAACTCATGAAGACCAAACTGATTGGACTCAATAGATTGCCAGGCTAAATCTAAACGAACTGGTCGCTTTTCCTTAGCCCCAATTCCATCCTGCCACTCATATCCCGAAACAAAATTTCCTCCTGGATAACGAATCAGCGGTACCTTCAGTTCTTGACAGAGCATCAGAACATCTTGTCGAAAGCCTTCATCATCCGAAATTTTATGATTAGGCTCATAGAACCCTTCATAAACAGCCCGCCCCATATGTTCAAGAAATGAACTGTACAAACGCTCATCAATTGATCCGATTTGATTGTTAAGATTAATCTTACCACCAACCTTCAACACATTTCCTCCTTTTAACTGACAAATTAGTTAACACTCCTAAAAAAATATTAATCTTTCATACCACTGGTTTTCATCCCTGTCACCAAATACTTATTAGCAAACATGTATAAGATCATCGGTGGCACAATCATCAAGACGGCAAAGGCCATTTGCAAATTCCAGGCAGTCATATTCTGGCCACCTTGCAAAGTAAAGGATTGAAGTGAGCCAATAGTTAGTGGTTTCAAACTATCCGTATCTATAAAAATTAAGGGAGCAAATAGTTCATTCCACCAGAAAACTGTTGATAAAACACCAACAGTAATAAAGGTTGGTTTAGCCAACGGTACAATGATTTTAGTGAAAATTTGAAACTTGCTGCAACCATCGATCATTGCTGCCTCATCAATACTTTTAGGAATCGTCTTAAAAAACTGGCGGAATAAAAAGACATTATAAGGATAAGCAAAAAAACTGGGAACAATCATAGGTAAAAAACTGTCTAGCCAACCAAGTTCCCGAAATAAAATAAACTGTGGAATAATCAATGTGACGGTCGGTACCATCATGGTGGCTAAAATCAAACCAAAAATGGTACCCTTCCCCTTAAATTCCATTCGGGCCAGTGGATAAGCGACCAATGAACTAGAAAGCAAGGTACCAAGCGTATTACCTACGATTAAAATCAACGAGTTTTTCATATAGCCCAAGACATTCGTTTGTTTGAATACCTCAATGTAGTTCCCCCATTGGGGATTTTTCGGAAAAATCTGTGGTGGATATTCTGAAATACCATTAAGCGTTTTTAATGAATTGGAAAAGACCCAAAAAATTGGAAAAAACATAAAAATTGCCACTATAATTAATAATAAGTACTGGAATACCTTGATATATCCCTCTAACTTATCTACTTTCATCATCCTACCTCCTACTTAAAACTAAATTAACCATAATTGACTTTTTTATCTCCAAATTTAAACTGGAAAATTGAAATCAGACCGACAATAATAAAGAGAATAAAGGCGAGCGTAGATGCCATGCCCATATCAAATTGTTTAAAGGCTTTTTCATAAATTTCTAGACTAAGCACCTTGGTAACATCTCCTGGTCCGCCTCCTGTCAGCGGGTAGATAATTGTAAAGGCACCATTAAAAGAGTTGACCGTAGCGACAATCGTATTAAATAATAAAATCGGAGAAATGGATGGCAATGTTACGTGGATAAATCGTTGCCAAGCATTGGCCCCATCCAAACTGGCCGCTTCATAACGCTCGATAGGTACTTCTTTCAAACTTGAATTAAAAATCAGCATCATCTGACCTGTGGAAAAAGTAAAAACACTCATCATGCCGACTACGACCCAAACCAAGTTGGTATTTCCAAGCCAGTTAGGACCATCAACGCCAATATAAGACAAAAGATAGTTGACGATTCCCAGTTCATTGTTAAACATTAAAATAAAACAACTAGCCATAACTACTGAAGGCATCACCGCCGGTACAAAAAAGAAGAACTGAAAAACTTTCATAAACCGCAATTTAAAATTTAACAATATAGCTAAAAATAACGACCAAAAAACCGTAATTCCCACATTCAGCAAGGTAAAAATAAACGTTGCCTTTAAAGTGTTGTAAAAGGTTGAAGATGGACTAAACAGCTCCTGATAATTGGCAAACCCAACAAAGCTTGGATTTCCCAGCAAATTCCACTTCGTTAAACTTAAAACAAAAGAGGCAATAATCGGTCCTCCTGTAAAAAGTAAAAAGCCAATAACCCATGGTGAAAGAAACCCAAAGGCCGTCAATTGATCTTCCATTCCTTGCTTTTTTCTCATGTTGTCCCTCCTATTACCATTAGACTTCCCTGCAGATTATTCTCCCCAGGGAAGCTTATACGCACAATTAAACTTACGTTAATCTTCTTTATCAATCTGTTTTTGAGCATTTGGAATCGATTTTTCAACAATCTCATCCAATGACTTAGCCCCTAACAAATAAGAATCAAAATCATTGACCAAACCAGTAGTGACCGATGGGTTAATCAAGGTATAGCCAAACTGGCCTGAATCTGCTGATTCCGTAAAGGTCTCCCAATTACTTGGTCCTGTCTTGCCAGGGTTTTTAAATGCTCCCTGAGCCGCAATCGATTTTAAGGCTGAAGGATTATTGCCCCATTCCGATGTCATGGTTTGCCCCGTCTCACTCATCATAAAGTCGATGAACTTCCAAGCCTCCTCTTTGTGTTTGCTGCTTGAAGCAATTGTGTAGAAACCGGTATGCAGGGTATTGTAATCTCGCTCTTCAGCTGGCAATGGCGCAATATCCCAGTTAAACTCATTGTCCTTGTACATCATGGTCATCCAGCTACCGGTTCTAGTCATCGCCGCACTTCCAGAAGCGAACAAATCGGAAACGGCATCACCCGAAGTAGGCTGTGGCGATACTTTCAGCTCATTAGTCAATTCATTTTGAAATGCCAAAGCTTTTACCAGACCATCTCCTAAAGCTAAATTTCCCTCTTTATCGACAATATCATCGCCTGTTGCACCAATCATGGAATACCACATGCCTCTAAAACTAATGGCATCTGCTCCCCATTGAGTCGTTTTATTCCCTTCCCGCACGGTTAATTTTTCAGCTGCCACTTTAAAATCATCCCAGGTCCAATCAACTGTCGGATAAGCTACACCAGCTTTATCAAACATATCTTTGTTGTAATACATGATCTCTGACGCATAAGCCCAAGGCAAGCCATAGTTGCCACCTGTGGATTCACCAATTTTCTCAACAGCAGGTATAAAATCAGCCACATCAAATGACGCTCCCTTTTTAATATAAGGATCCAGTGACTCAATGGCACCGCTTTGGGCAAACCTTGGCAAATCAGCCTCAAATGATAAAATCACATCTGGGGCATTGCCTCCTATAATCATGGTATTAATCTTTTGCGAATAGTCGCTATCGGCAACTTGAATGCTTTCAATCTTAATGTTAGGGTTTTCTTTTTCAAAGGCCTTAATAATGCCTTCATCAAATTTATCCCAACTGGAAAATTTTAAGGTCACCTTGCCATCCTTGTCAGCAGTTTCTCCTTCTTTTTTACCACATCCCACTAACGCAGAACAGACTAATCCCAAGACCAAAGTCCCTACTACCCATTTCTTTTTACCCATCTTGTCTCCCACTTTCATTTAGTATTTATTCAACCAAACACGCATTTCGCCATAACCACGATTTCCCCAAGCGTAATAAGGTACAGCGGTCAACGTGTTTTTTTCAAATGTCACACCTTTATCATGATACATCTTTGCCGAGTTTCCTGTCATTCGATAACCCGTAAAAGTCAGCGCTCTTCCCTGATACAAAGAAGGCAATACCTGAATTTCAACGTCTGCCAAGTCTTCAATATAAAGACTAGCAAGATCAGCTCCATTGTCCAACTCTTCCACACAATAAATCACTGGTCCTTTTTGAATGGCCACCTTGCCGATATTTTCAATGACTTGTTGATTGGCATAAATTAATCTAGGGGTCATATCAAATTCAAGGGTGATAACGTCAGTATTTTGCCATTTTTCTTCAAGGGTCACATACCCTTTTTCAATCGTCGGTGTCTGTCTTTGCTGATTGACAAAAATGTGAACATTCTCCTTAGTCCACTCAGGAATTCGTAACCGAATCGCTTTTTTTACCATTTCCTTAGTTTCTATCGTTAAATGAATTGACCCACTCCAAGGTAAATCGGACTCAATCTTCAAACCAAAGCCTTCCAATTGGTACTCACAGCTAATGTATTGATGAATCGCAAGAGCCCCAGGCGCTTCACTTAATAGATAGCCATCTAAGGAGGCAATAAACCGAGCTAAATTCGGTGGACAGCAAGCCGTTTTTAACCACTTTTGTCGCTCATAAAGAACGTGCTCTTGATCCTTACGGTGTTTTTGAAATTGATTAATTTCCAAGGGATTGACGTAAAAGAAACGATCTCCTGTCAAATTCATCCCACTAATCGTACCGTTATAAATCAATTTTTCAAAAATATCTCCATACTCACCCGATAACTCAAGTTGCTGCATTTTATTAGCAAAAAATGCTAAGCCAACAGAGGCACAGGTTTCACAGTACATGGCATCATTTGGCAAGTCATGATGACACGTAAACGATTCGCCAATGGCACTAGAGCCTATTCCCCCAGTAATATACATCTGATAGTCCACAATATCTTGCCATAAGCGCTTGACCGTTTCTGTTAATGACTGATCGTCAATTTTTTTTGCCAAGTCCGCTACTGCAGTATAGTAATAGACTGCTCGGACTGCATGACCCACGGCTTGTTCTTGCTGACGAATTGGCAGATGGGCTTGCTGATACTCATAGCCTAAACCAAAATTAATAGCGTGATCATCATTCCAAGTCAAGTCCTTACCTTGCCGTTCTTCTTTTTCACCTTCAAAATAGTTAGGCGTCTTGCCACGTTCTTCAATAAAGTATTTCGCCAATTCCAAATGCATGGGATTGTCAGTGACATCATACATTCTTAACAAAGCCAACTCAATCTCCTCATGACCAGGGTAACCATGACGTTTGCCTAATTCACTGCCAAAGGTTCGATGAATCAGCTCAACAAATTTTTCCATAATCGTCAACAATTGTCGTTTGCCTGTTGACTGATAATAAGCAACAGCCGCCTCGATAAAATGACCAGCACAATATAATTCATGATTGTCTCGTAAGTTCGCCCATTTATTTTCAGGATGCTTTAGCTGATAATAGGTATTTAAATATCCATCCTCTTCCTGAGCCTGCCCAATGACATCGATTAAGCGATCGACCTGATCACTTAATTCTTGATTGGGATACTCCCGCAAACTGTAAGCCACCGTTTCAATCCACTTTGCCACATCACTGTCCTGAAACACTTCACCGTAATACTCTCCTTCAGCTAAACCAGCCGCAATTTCAAAATTCTTCACTGCATGACTTGGCTCAGCATCTGGCAACTGATCGTTTAAGGCTTGCCACTGATACGGAATTACATTTTTTGATACTACCTCCTGGTAGCGACTCCAAAATTCTGATGTTAGTTTGATTGTTTCTAGCATGTGACAACTCCCACTCCATTTCTTTTAAAATAAACATTCAAGCGTTTTCATTTAGCTGATGACTATAGTATAATACACTGAAAGAACAAAAATAAATAATCGATGTCAACTAAAAGTTATAAAATCAAACACAATCCAGGAGGTTTTTCAAATGAACTTAAGTCCCTTGATTTTTTCTATTATTGCTAATCCCTTTCCGATTTTTGTTGAAGGAAACATTGAAACCTACCGCGCCGGACGTCTTCATCCCCGTAGAAAAAACTTAGGTTACTTTGATATGATCATCGTTATCGAAGGCATACTTTTTTTAACCGAAAATGACATTGACTATGAAGTAAAAAAAAATGAAGCCATTGTTCTCTCCCCTGACCACCTGCACTATTCCTACAAAAAAAGTCAGGATAACACCTCTTTTTACTGGCTCCACTTTTACACAGAGTCAGAGTGGCTGGAAAGTCCTAACCCGGTTTTTTTAAATTCAACCTTCAAGATCCCTCAGCTTCATTTTCACAATAAAATCTACACCTTGCACCTACCTAAACACCAAAAAATCAATAACTCGCGTTTCATTATTCAAACTATTACAACAATCTTAGATAACACCAAAAAGAACGATGATTTCACCTTCTTTGAAAATCAAAAATTATTTATCGACTTACTAAAACAGCTCGAGCTTCGTAAAGAACAGCACAATAACTCACAACAGTTAGCTGAGGGAATTAAAGATTTTTTATACAAAAGTCTGGCAGATAAAATCGACGCTAACAGCCTGTCTCAAGAATTTCACTTTCATTATAATTACCTCTCGCGGGTCATGAAAAAATATTACGGCACTACGCCGATTGAGTATTTAAATGAGTTACGCTTGGTCTATGCTGCAGATTTATTGCTACAGACTAATCATTCCATTCAATACATTGCCACTAATGCGGGCTTTCAAACGATTCCCTACTTTTCAAATTGTTTCAAAAAAAAGTATCACTTATCCCCTCGTAATTTTCGTAATAAACACAGCAGTCAAGACATAGACTAGATGGCCGACAGTCTATCAGGGAAATAAATCAACACAAACAAAAAACCTTCAACTTAACACAGAGGCTGCTGAAAAAGTTAAATAATCAAGGTTGTATAAAACGATTTTTGTTTTA
>NZ_CAUQJB010000030.1:0-57443 GCF_963518325.1 uncultured Vagococcus sp.
ACTTAGATACCACCCCGGTGAAATTTGAAATTGTTAAAAATCAAAAAGTAGCTCTAAAGGTTAGTAAGACTAATTTGCAAGAAGAAACTGGAAAATTACCAGATACAGATTTACCAGATACAGATTTACCAGTTAAAGAATTACCAGATACAGATCTACCAGTTAAAGAATTACCAGATAAAGAGCCAACAGATGAATTACCAAATAGAGATGGTAGTGGTGCAAAAACACCAACCAGCAAGCTTTCTACAACTAGTGGTAAAAAAGATGTTAAAACGACAAATAAACAAACGGTTTTACCTAAAACTGGAGAAGAATACCAGACCTATATTACTAATATTGGTATCCTGATAGTAGCGTTTATCGGAGTACAACTGAGAAGGCGACAACGAAAGTATTATCAATAGCAAAAAAGCCAACGTCGGTTTATTTATCGAGGTTGGCTTTTTTTTCGTTTATTTTGCTAATTGTTCAATCAAAGCGATAAAAGCATCAACGATTGATTGAAAGAACTCTAACGTGCCTGGATTATTAATTGAGCCGTCTTCGGCTAGTAACGTGTGGACATTAGCGATATAGGCTTCGGGTTGTTGCAAGGTTTGAACATCTAAAAAGACCAAACTTTGGCGCAGGTGATGGTTGGCACCAAAGGCACTGATATTACCGGGAGAGACGCTGACAACTGCGCCAGCTTTTTTTCCCCACAAATTATGACCATAAGGACGAGAACCAACATCTAAAGCATTTTTTAAAACAGCGGGAACAGAGCGATTGTATTCGGGTGTAACAAATAAGAACGCATCTTGTTCACTCAGCTTTTGACGGAATTCAGCGTAGGAAGAAGGAGCACGATCTTCATCATCAAAATCTTGATTGTACATGTCCAGTTTGCTGATGTCGATAAACTCCACATCGTAACCAGCTGGAAACAGACCTGCTAAAACTTTTGCGATTTTTTTGGAAAATGACCCTGCTCTTAAACTTCCGACTAAGACACCAATTTTTTTGTTTGACATATGTAAACTCCCTTTCGCTAACTTAAATTACTTACCAATAATTAGTAAGTGTTAACCTAAGTGTATAACTCCTCGTAGAATAAGGCAAGCAATATGTATTAAAAGGGCGATTAATCAATAGCAAGCTTTTTTTTAGGTGAGCTGTTTAAGGGCATAACCAATTTCCTTTAGAACAGCTTGATCCGTTTCTTTTTCTTGTAAATCAGTGAGAAACTCGATAATGGCTAGGTTATCGGGAGAAGCTAGCTCGCCTAAAGCCCAAGCCGCAGTTCCGCGAATCACCGGTCGGGGGTCCGTTTCAATAACCGCCAGTAAATTGGGAATAGCCGTTTTAACTTTAGCATTGGCTAAGGCGATAATGGCATTTCGTTGAAGTGGTTTTTTTCCTCGCCAAGAACCTGCTAGAGAACCAAAGGTATCTTTAAATTCGCGATTCGAGATGGTTAGCATCGGTGTTAGCAAGGGGGTCACAACCTCTGGATCGGGTTCCATTTCATCATGAAAATGAAAATCTTTTCCTTTGTTAAAGGGGCAAACTTGTTGGCAAATATCGCAACCGTAAATGATTGTTCGAATTTTAGGACGATATTCTAAGGGCATAAATCCTTTGGTTTGAGTTTGATAAGACAAACATTTTTGACCGTTCATTCTGCCGTCACCTAACAGTGCCTCTGTTGGGCATAAGTCAATACACTTGGTACAACTTCCGCATTGATTGTCGATAGGAGTGTCTGGTTCAAAGGGAATGTTTGTGATAATTTCACCTAAATAAACATAGGAGCCGAACTCTTCGGTTATCAATAGCCCATTCTTGCCAATAAAGCCTAAACCAGCTCGTTGTGCGACTACGACATCAATTAGTTCGCCAGTATCAACCATGGGCTTAAATCGAAGCTCAGGCTCGCTGCCAGCGACTTCATGTATATAGTCAATCAATTTTTGCAGGCGCTCTTTTAAAATATCGTGATAGTCGATTCCCCATGAAGCTCGGGCAAAACTACCGCGACGATCGCCTTTGACAGAGGCTGCCTTGGCTTTTATTTTAGTTGGGTAAGCCAGAGCGATGGAGATAATTGATTGAGGCTGGTCGAAAATTCGCTCAGGATAAAGGCGATCATCAATAACTGGGTGCTCAAAACCAGTTGTGTGACCAGCTGCTTTTTGTTCTTCGAGACTTTCTTTTAAATGGGTAAAGGGGGTGGCGTCAGTAAAGCCAATTTTATCGATACCTAAGTCTCGACTAGCAGCAATAATCTTTTCTTTTAAGCCTTGATACACAGATATCTCGTCCTTTCTGTTGTAAAAAAGGGATAGTTGCCAAATAATTAAAAATTAGGTTCCCCTTTGTCTGTAGTTATTATATGATAATAGTAGAGAAAAATAAACTATTAGGGGTGAAGGTAAATGGCTTTGACTAGAGATCGGAAGCAAAAGACTACTAATTGGCTTGGTATTGGCCTTGGTGCAGTAGCTGTCTTGGCGATTGCCGGTGGTGGAATCTACTTTGCATTAAATACAGAACCGTACAAAGATGTACAGGAAGCCTATATTAAGTCCTTGGAAAAACAAGACTACAAAAAAATGGGGCAACAATTATCTACTGCATCCGTTAAAAACAGTGGCTATCAAAAACAGGAGATCGTTGATAAATACGATAATATTTTTAATGGGTTGGGATTTCAAGGTATTGAGGCTAAAGAGGTAAAGGTGACAAAAGGAAAAGATAAAGGTTCCTTTTTATTGTCATATAAATTAACGATGCAGACGCCTTTGGGCGAACTGGAACAAGGCTATCAAACCAATCTGATTAAAGAAGATAAAGAGTATAAAGTCGAGTGGGATCCTAGTTTGATTTTTGAAGGAATGAGCGGTAAGGATATTGTGTTGTTGGAAATGGAACCTCCAGCACGAGGTAAAATCCAAGACCGTAACGGTACTGACATTGCGACGAACCAGAATGCCAACCAAGTGGGGATCATTCCTGGTCAACTGGGAACGGCTGATCAAAAAGCTGGGGCTATTAAGCAAATTAGCGAGGCTTTAGATGTGACTGAAGACTTTATCAATGAGCAACTAAGTGCCAGCTGGGTTCAGGACGATCACTTTGTTCCGATTAAGACTTTGATTGACGAGACACCTAATCTGGAAGGGATTCCTGGCTTAACCATTGGTCAAACTCCGATTCGTTATTATCCGCTAAAAGAAGCTGGGGCACAACTGATTGGCTATACGGGGCAGGTAACCGCTGAGGATATTGAAAAAAATTCTTCGTTGAAAGCTAATTCCCTGATTGGGAAAACAGGACTAGAAGCTGCTTTTGACAAAGAATTACGCGGTGTTGAAGGTGGTGTCTTAAAAGTGGCGGATGAAAATCGGGCTGAAAAGAAAGTGCTAATCCAGCAGGAAACTAAAGCAGGGGAAACGATTGTGACGACACTGGATGCTGCAGTTCAGGCCAAGGCCTATGAGCAAATAGCGGCTGTTAAAGGTGCTACAGTGGTTATGAACCCTCTTGAAGGGGACGTGATGGCACTTGTTAGTAGTCCCTCATTTAACCCAAATAAGATGGCTAACGGTATTTCAAAAAAAGATTACGATGCTTATGCCAACAATGATAAGCAACCATTCTTAGCTCGGTATGCGACGGGTTATGCACCAGGATCGACCTTCAAGACCATAACAGCGGCAATTGGAATGGATGCGGGGATTACAACTCCTGAGAAGAGCAAAGAGATTCAAGGAGAAAAGTGGCAGAAAGATGTTTCTTGGGGGGGCTATTGGGTAACTAGAGTCTCCAATGTATCTCCAGTTAACATGGTCGATGCCTTAATTTATTCAGATAATATTTATTTTGCCCAAGAGGGACTGGAAATGGGCGAACAAGTTTTTCGCACGGGCTTAGCTAAATTTCAATTTGACCATCAGTTTGACCTTCCATTGGAAGTCGCGCCAGGACAGGTTTCCAATGAGAAGTCCTTTGGCAGTGAGATCTTGTTAGCAGATACGGCTTATGGTCAAGGGGAGTTATTAATCAGCCCCTTACAGCAAGCTACGATGTACAGCGTCTTTGCCAATCAGGGTACGATGACTTTTCCGAAATTGCTTAAAGACAAAGAAAAGGAACAAGTACCAAATGTCGTTACGGCAGATTCCGCTAATAAAGTGAAGGATGCCATGTTAAAAGTGGTTTCTGATCCAAATGGAACTGCTCACGGCTTAAATAGTGCTAGTTATCAGCTAGCAGCCAAAACTGGAACCGCTGAAATCAAAGAAAAACAAGACATCAAGGGCTTGGAAAATAGCTTTTTATTAGCTTTTGATGGGGCAACTAATCAGCCTTTGGTTGTGTCTCTAGTAGAAAGTGCTGAGGCGGGACAATCAGCTACTGTTTTGAATCAGGCATTAATAGAATCTATAATGACAAAGTAGTTTAGCCATGGTAATGAGGGAATCTAACCAAAAGAGACTAGCCTCTTTTAGTTGGATTCTCTTTTTGATAGGAGTCGTAGATTGCTAGTCCATAGTTCTGTTGGGACAAGTTGTAAGACTGAAACTGATTAATTACAGTGGACCAGTTTTGAATCTTGACAAATCAGAGGAATTTTTGTTAAACTGTGTCACATTAAGAGAAGAGGGTGATGACGATGATCCGTCGTCTAATGAGGTTTAAGTCTGTCGCAGTGGTATGTGGCTTCTAGGTAAAGGACTACTTAGAAGCGAGGAAAAGAAAATGGAAATTAATAATGGTAATCATTGGTCAGAAACAGTTTATTTAAATGAAATAGTCACAAATCCCTTGATCACAGTGGGAGACTATTCATATTATTCAGGGTATTATGGGCAACCAAATTTCGAAGATGGCTGTGTTCGCTATCTGTGGGGAGATCAGGTCTCTCGGGAATTATTTAATCCAATTGCGTCCTTTGGTTGGAAATTGGATCGCTTATTCATTGGTAATTATGTCTGTATAGCCAGTGGTGTGGTGATTTTAATGGGTGGTAATCACAACCACCATCCTGAATGGGTGACGGTTTACCCCTTTCATGAGACGATTGCTAGATCTTATGAAAGTAAAGGCGATACAATTATTGAAAGTGATGTTTGGATTGGTATGAATGCTATGATTATGCCTGGGGTAAGAATTGCTGAAGGAGCGATTGTGGCTGCTGGGTCAGTAGTTGTGAAGGATGTGCCGGCCTATGGGATCGTCGGTGGGAATCCTGCCAAACTCATTAAAGAGCGATTCACTTTACAGGAACAAAATTGGCTAAAAGAAATTCGGTGGTATGACTGGCCACGTTACCAAGTTGAAAAGGCGATTCCGCTTTTGATGAGTGGAAATATTGAGGGATTGTATCGCTTTTACCAGTTGAACCAAATGAACTAATCTATGAAACTTGTTTGGCTAGCCAAGCAAGTTTTTTTGTGGATATAATATTATAATGTTGTTCGGTAACGATTTAACAAAAAAGGTTTTGGTAAAGGTTATTGAGGCAGGTGATGTAAGGAAATGCACTAGACATCTGATTAGCTTGCACTTAAGGAAGTGCAAATTTTTTGTGTTGTGGAGAAGAAGACCTTGTTATAAAGTAAGGATGTTGAAAGAAAACGTTATCCTAAAAATTGGCCAAGAATGATAAACTAACCTTTTTTTGTGTTAGTCAGATAAGGAGACATGGCGATGCCCATTCAACTAAGTAAAAGAGAAAACAGTATTTTATTGCATTTATTGACTAATACTGGTGTTATGCAGATCAAAGAATTGGCGGAACAGTTCAGTTTGAGCGTTCGCACGATTAAATATGACTTAGATACAATTCGTCTCTGGCTCGGGGAACGAGAGTATGAATTAAGGTCAAAACGTGGAAAGGGAATTTGGCTTGATTTGACGGACTTTCAAAAATTGTCCTTAAAAAACGAGATCTTGCAATTGGAAAAACTAGAAGATAATGTGGATCAAGAGGTTAGAATTTACAAGTTAGTTTTCGAACTTCTGAATCAAGGGAAGTACATTAGCAGTGACCGGCTTAGTGAAAAATTAGGTGTAAGTAAAAATACTATTACCAGTGATTTGGAAAAAGTTGAAGAGTTTATGTTAAAGAATGACTTGATACTAATTAAACAACCCCGAAAAGGTATTAAAGTTGTAGGAGAAGAGGGGAATATCAGACTTGCTCTGGAACAAATTATTCAAATTGAGTTATCTGAGTACGATATATACAATATTATGAATAAGCTTGTTAAGTCTGATAGTTACGAACGGGCATTTAAACTTTATATTGGATCAAATAGGGAATTTCAAGTGACCTATGGAGAGACTTTGAATAGCATGACGGAATTGATTGACGGTGATATTTTTGAGCAGTTGAATTACAGTGAAATACTGTCCATCACCATTCGAACAGCGATATCTGTCACTCGCTTAGTTCGTCAAAAGACAATCGGGCGCTATAAACTTTTAGCTGATCAACAAGGACTTTTAAGAAAAAAAGAACTACCTTATTTATTAGTCCAAGCGATTTATGAAAAATACGAGCTGCCGATTTTAGAGGACGAGTATCATTACATTTACAGTGATGTCTTTGAAAATGAACAAAATCAGGACATTGCGAATATGGCAGAGCAGATAATTACCCATGTCGCTCGGAAGTTAAGTTGCCCCTTTGATCGGGATGAAGTGTTATTTACAAATTTATTTGCTCATCTTTCTTTGCGATTAGCGCGGAAACATCTTTTTATCAATGAATACAATCCCTTCGTTGTGGATATCAAGGCGAAATATCCTGCCTTGTATACTGCAATCAAAGAGGGGAGTTTACGGGCTATAAGTGGTTCAGCTTTGATTGTCAACGATTCATTTATCGCTTATCTAGCGCTTCACTTTTTAGTTTCAGTTGAAAAGTTTCGAACCAAAGACAGTGTCAAAGTTGTTTATGTCTGTTCCACAGGTCTTGGTGTTACTAGTTTAATTCAGCAAAAAATTTCTGAGGAGATTAACGGCTTGGAGATCGTCTCCTTTGCCTCAATTTTAAACTTAAGAGAGGTCGTTAAATCTTGTTTACCAGATTTGATTATTACTATATTTCCGATTGAAGAAAGTGATACCACTTGGATTAAAGTTAGCCCGATTCCGACTAGTGAGGATTTGAAAAAAATTCAGCTGTTGGTTGATGGTTTATTATCAAATGGACTCCAGTCCGGCAGTAAAGTCAGCTTGAAATTACGCCATAAAAGTCAGTCTAGCTTGACGACAGAAGAAGAAAGTCGGGAATTGATCGTCAAAGGATTTATTATTTTTGAAAGTTTAAAGGAAATTTTATCGGAGCGGATTGATCACGAATTAATGGACTCTTTTTTACTACATGTGTTTTTGATGGTTCACCGAATCGTCTACAAAGCTCAATATCAACAAATGAGTATTGATAGCAAACAAATAATTGGGGAACATCAAGGGATTGTCGCTGAAATTGAGAGTGTTTTTGCCATTAATCAATTACCAGTTAATGAATCAGAGATTTTAGCATTATTACATTATTTGAAAAAGGAAGTGTCGCTTAGGATGAGTCTGTCAGAGGATGCCAAAAATATTGTGAATGAAAGTCAGTATCAGGAAAAATTAAAAGCTATTATGATGAGTGCTGAGAAATTGCTAAATAAGGCAGGCATAGAGCCAACAGAAATTCAGTGGACAATTTTAATTAATCATTTAAACGAGATGATTCGCCGTTCCACTGAACAGGAGAAGTTGCCAGAAATTGATGTGAAACTTTTTGATGAGGTTTCCGAGGTTTCGTTAGAGTTGGCAGAAGTCATTGTAAATGAGATTGCTAATTTATCAGTGGATGAAAAGTATGTCTTATCGATACATTTTGAAACGGCTAAAAATAATTAAGTCAATGTCCAAAAAGTCTCACTATTGAGACGAAATTAGGTCTATCAAAAAAAGGAGTGTTTCATATGATAAAAGTAGTTATTGCAGATCGTTTAGGTAAGGGGCAGAATGTTGCTAAAGGAGTGGAAACAGCAGGAGGAATCGCCGTTGTGGTACCAGGCATGGGGGCAGACATGCGTTTAGGAGACGTCATGCAACAGGAAACAGCTGATTTGGGAATTTCCTTTTGTGGCAGTGGTGGTGCGGGGGCTTTAACAGCAGCGACAAAATACGGATACCCTGAACGTCACGGAATGCGTTCCATTGAAGAGGGTGTAACGGCAATTCGTGAAGGGAAGACCGTTCTAGGATTTGGTTTTATGGATCAAGAAGAATTAGGGAAGCGCTTGGTGGAAGCTTTTATTAAGAAGCAGGCTGAGTAAAGGGAAGAGGACATGATGAAGAATATCACGATTAAAAAGCAACAAATTATCCAAGTTGAAGGAACGGGAGATGAAAAACACCAAGCTTTCGCTCATGGACTTAATCAGATTCACGGACGAATTTTGAAAGAAAAAAATGACGTGATAGCACGGATTGAGCCAATTAGAATTGAGGTGGTTAAAGCGGAAGAGGAAACTTACACAGAGCGATTTTTATTTTTCTTTGTACCACGGGTTAGAATCAGTTATCGTGTGTTATTGGATGTGACTGTTGAAGTGACGTCTATCGTAATGGAAGAAGTCACTTTTGTTGAAAAAAAAGTGCTAGCTCCTAATCATGTCCCGCTTCCTCGTTGGATGAAAAAAAGTCATAAGGAGGCAATTAAATGAGTGTTATTATTATTTTATTAAAATCATTGGTAATTGGTGGCTTAGTTGGTTTTTCTGTTGGTGCAGGGGCTGCTAGAATGTTTCATGCCCCTAGTACCCAGGGGCTAGGAGCTTTTCGAACTTTAGGTGAAATGAATGCTTGTGAAGGCGATGCAGCAAGTCATTTTTCATTTGGTTTAGGGTTTTTCTTCAACGCTTGGGCATCGACTGTTGGGGCTGGGGCCTTTACACAGGACGTGGATCATCGGGTGATTCCTAACTGGGCGGCCGCGGCGCTTTTAGTTAGAAATAAAAATGTAGCGGAAACGGTTCATAATCCAAAAAAGATGGGAATGGCAGGTGGACTAATTGGAATGGTGGTAGTTGCTTTCTTAAATACAACAGCTTCGGCAATTCCAGAATCATTACAAGTAACGGCAGTAGCGGTTTTAGTACCTGCAGCTAATTTATTGATTAACACGGTTATGCCTGTTCTATTTTGGTTAGCGGCGATTGATGCTGGCAAAAGATCGGGATTGTGGGCCACTATTTTTGGTGGATTAGCCACCATGGTCATGGGAAATGCGGTTCCGGGAGTGGTTCTAGGGATTTTGATTGGCAAAGGGGTCGATGAAATTGGCTGGAATCGTGTGACAAAAAGCATGATAGTGGCAATCATTTTATTGTTTGTGTTTAGTGGCTTTTTCCGTGGTTTTGATTTACAAATGATTGAAAGTTTCCGAATGAGGATACCAGGTTGGCTGCAAGATGTCCACAATATCTTTAATTTAGGAAACTAGGAAAAGGAGGAAATTAAAATGAATGAGTCGTTAGAAAAAAAAGACTTTTGGTATGGGGACTGGTCCTTTCCGATTTTAGTTGGTTTATTATCGGCAGGTGTCTTTGCAGGAACGCATATGTACGTGACTTATGGCGTTGGGGCTTTTAATGAAGTAGCGATTGTGGCAATGCTTAAAGCTGGTTTAGATGGCGGTTCTTATGGAGCGGCAGCCGCTTTTGGAGCCAGTTTCTTATTCGCTAGAATATTGGAAGGATCGCTGGTTGGGATTTTAGATATAGGTGGGGCAATCTTAACGGGGATTGGGATTGGGGTGCCCGCCATTTTACTTAGTATGGGAATCACTCAACCAATCAATAATTACGCCTTATCTTTAATAACAGGTTTAGTTATTGGTGGAATTGTTGGCGGTTTGATTATTGTGATTCGTAAATTTACGATTAATCAAAGTAATTCAACTTTTGGGGCAGATGTGATGATGGGGGCTGGAAATGCCTCCGGTCGTTTTTTAGGACCGCTGATCATCATCAGTGCTTGTGGGGCATCTATACCAGTGGGCATTGGTTCCGTGATTGGCGCTTTGATATTCTATGTTTGGAAAAAGCCAATTGCCGGAGGGGCAATTTTAGGTGCGATGATCTTTGGGGCGGTTTTTCCAGTGACACTAGATATGTAAAGTACAGCGAGTGCTTTCTTAATCAAAGTCAAGGATTGAGAGAGTGCTTGTTTTATTTGAAAAATTAAGAGAGTCTCTTGACTGTTGCCTAAGTACCCGAGTTATACTGTGAAGGTAAGGAAGGCGGGGAGTGGTTATAGGTGGAAATAAAAGAAGTGGCAGATGCTTTTAGTGAAGAAGGATTGTTAATAATGGTGGAAGCTTTTCGTGGGAAATGGCAACAGATGTTAAAAGTGGGAGACGATCAAACTATTTTACGGTACCTTCGTTCTTCTCAAAAAAATAAGGAACGTCGCTTTGAGGTGAATCAAGGTCAGGAAATCGTTGGATGCTTTAGTTTGGTTGCAAGGGAATATCCTTTGCGACAGATCAACGAGGGGAAGGGACTAAGTTTATCAGAAAGCATCCGATGGCGAGTTGGTTTAAGTCTTTTATCTTCTGAACCAAAGGCTGGTGAATTATACATCAGTCATTTGGCAGTTAGCAATTTAGCAAGGAGGCATGGTTATGGTCAACAAATATTAACTCATATCTTGAACTTAGGTCGGAATTCAGGTAAATCTTGGGTAATTCTTCATGTGGCTAAAGGAAATCAACAAGCGGTTAAACTTTATCGAAGAATGGGGTTTAGCGTAGTAGCCGAAGAGAATTACAATCTGACTAGTTGGATACTGGGTGAAAAGAATTGGTTGTTGATGAAATGCCCAATAGAGCCAAGCAAAAACACTTTCCTTTAATTGGAAAGTGTTTTTGCTTGAGTGATTGTTTGAATGGCCTCTCGATCGGTAATCATTTGGTTTAAGCCGTCATCGTCATAAGCTCGAGGGCCCATGCCGGCGACTAACACAATATCACCAGGTTGTGCCATCGATAAGGCCTCCCTAATGGCTAGTTTTCGATTTTTCTGAAGGGAGTAGTTAGGAGCATTCAAACCAGCTATCATGTGACGAATGATTTGCTGTGGGTCTTCTTTCCGTGGGTTGTTGGTGGTGAAAAAAACGTGATCGGCGTGATCAACGGCAATCTGAGCCATAATTGGTCGTTTACTGATGTCTCGATTGCCAGAACAGCCCATGACGCAAAATAGCTTTCCTTTAGTTAAACTACGAGCTGTTTGCAAAACGGTTAGCAGCCCATCAGGAGAATGGGCAAAATCCACAATACTGGTTATGTTGTTATTGGTTGTGACAATTTCAAAGCGACCAGGAACTCCTTCAATGTCTGTTAAGGCACAAATGATTGTTTCCGGTGAAATCCCAATAGCATAGGCAGCGCCAAAAGCAGCTAAGATATTGTAGACATTAAAGTCACCAATCAATCGGGTTCGCAAAGGATAGTGTTTACCAAAAAGTGAAAGGGTATAGCTCGTTCCCTTTGCACTTGTTGAGATATCAAGAGCTTGTAAATCACCTTGGCCACAGCCGTAGGTTAAAGTATTGACGGGGGTTAGGGCCACTAATTGAGGGCCAATCGGATCATCGATGTTAATAACGGCCATTTTCGCAGTGTGACCAAAACGATTACCAAGTCGGGAAAATAAACGACTTTTGGATTGATAATAATCGTCCATATCGGGATGGAAGTCCAAGTGGTCCTGAGTAAAGTTAGTAAAGACGGCTACATGAAAATCAATACCTAGAACCCGGTCCTGTTTTAGACCGTGAGAGGATACTTCCATGACACAATCAGTTACCTCAGCTGTTGCCATTTGTCTTAAGAGTTGTTGCAGTTCCACGGTATGAGGCGTGGTATTTGGTGTAGGCAAAAAGTCCTGCCCAATTCGGTTATAGAGTGTCCCAATCAGGCCACTGTTGTAGCCTGCATAAGCTAAAATTCGGTCAATCAAAACAGTCGTGGTTGTTTTTCCGTTGGTTCCTGTCACACCTATAAATCTGATACCACGACTGGGATGGCCATAATAGTCAGCCGCGATTTGAGCTAATGCTCGTTCCGTATTTGCTACCAGAATAAAAGGACCTGGGTAAGGGGGCAACTTTGCCACCACAATTGCTGTTGCACCTTGGGATAAGGCCTCCTGGATAAAATCATGGCCATCGTAATAACTGTTGTGAATGCAAATAAAGAGACTGCCGGACCTTACCTCGTCGATGTATTGAGTGATAGAGGTTATAGTAAGACTGTCCAATGAAGAAACGTCATTTTTGACTAAACAAGTCGAAATAAGTTGCTGCAAGTTCATTGTCGTTACTCCTTCCTTTTTAGGTTCTTAAGGGACGGGAAATTAGCAAAACTAGCGACATAATTGGCAAAAGGTAATTTTAGGCTGGCTGAGACATGCAAGTTATCTGAGAGTAGTGATCGATTTTGGGAGACAATGATTTTGTTTCGGGTGTTATCTACGTCCATAATAGCATATTTTTTTTTGTAGAAAAGCGGTTTCAAATAAAAAAGACAGCTGATTTTCAGCTGTCTTAAAAGGGCTGTAAATAAGAGACACTTTTAAGTTTAAATGGGAGATAATTTTTGGAAATAGTTCTCAATGACTTGAACATCGTCTAAATCTATCGTAGGAGCTGTAGGCAATCGATAGGTCTCATGACCCATACCAGCTACTAAAATCGTGTCACCTGCGTGTGCTTTGCTGAGTGCCAGTTCAATGGCAAGTTGACGATTTAATTCAACGTCGAAGTTAGTTTTAGTTAATGTGGCAGTCATATCGGCAATAATTGCTTCTGGTCGTTCATTTCGAGGGTTATCCGTTGTGAAGATCCCATGATCGGCATGGTCAATGGCGATTTGGGCCATTAAAGGACGCTTGCTAATATCCCGATTGCCGCCGCAACCAACGATGCAATACAAGTTACCTGTGGTCAGTTTGTTTGCCACTGTCAAGACATTTAGGAGACCATCTGGAGTATGGGCATAATCAACAATTGCCATAACACCAGCATCGTTTGGTACTGATTGGAAACGGCCTTTAACGCCTGTGATACCTTGAATTGCTTCGATGATTGTATCGGGAGAGATGCCAGCTGCGTAGCTTGCTCCGAATGCTGCTAGAATATTATAGACATTAAATTCACCGACTAAATGTGTGCTTAGTGGGTACTCTTTGTCTAGAAGTAGTAAGGCGAAATTAGTACCATTAGCTGTGCTTTGAATGTTAATCGCTTGGATATCACCTTTGCCTAGGCATCCATAAGTATAGACATTGGCGGGTGTTGAGTCGACAAATAGTTGGCCGTAGGAATCGTCGATATTGATGATGGCAGCTTTAGGTGTTTCCGACAAGGCGTTGCCTAAACGGGTGAAAAGAGATGTTTTAGACTGTAAATAATCTTCCATAGATTCATGGAAATCCAGATGATCTTGAGTGAAGTTGGTAAAGACTGCTACATCAAAATCAATTCCTAGAACACGTTCTTGTTTTAACCCGTGAGAAGAGACTTCCATCACACAGTCTGTGACCTCGGCTTGGGACATTTCTGCTAATAGTTTTTGTAGTTGAACTGTATGGGGGGTTGTATTTGGCGTAGGGTAATACTTATGGCCAATTTTATTGTAAAGGGTACCGATCAAGCCATTATTAAAGCCAGCGTGTTTAAGAATTTCATCAATCAGGAATGTGGTAGTTGTTTTACCATTTGTACCAGTCACACCAAACATTCGCATGTTACGGCTGGGATAACCATAAAATTGATTGGCAACTTGGGCCATGGCTTTATTCGTATGGCTAACTAAAATAAAAGGGCCTTGAACAGTTGGAAGTTGATCAACAATGATGGCGCTTGCACCTTGGTCGATTGCTTGTTGAATAAAGTCATGACCATCGTAATAAGTATTGTTAATGCAAATAAAAAGTGAGCCTATTGTGACTTCTTCAATGTACTGGGTCAAGCTGGAGATGTTCAAATTGGCCATACCTGACCAATCATTTTTGACAAAACAAGTGGAAATGAGTTCGGATAATTTCATTAGGGTGTTTCCTCTTTTCTTAGGTTAAAGGGACAGACGCAATTAGTAATTGAAACTAAAAAAGGTAAAGAAGAAAAGAATAAAGGAGGTGACAAATTGTTATTTAACTGTTGTTAATAAGAGGAGGTGATTTAGGTATGAACGTACATGGATGACGTTAGTGTGTGCCTAATCATAACACAAATGAGGACATTAAGAAACTGATTGATATTTAAGAGTTGTCTTTTGAAATAAGAGAGAGACTGCACTTGGTTTCCTGGTCGGAAACCGTTGCAGTCTATAGAGTGGGGCTATCTGCTTCCTTGATGACTGAATAGCGTTACTCGATTAGGTTATTACCTTTCAAGGATGGATTCCCGATGTTCTTAGTAAAGCGTTCAAATTGTTTTTTTGTTAAGCTAATAGTGAAAGAGAGGAGCAGTAAACTGATAATGGTGCCTTCTCTCACAAAGAGCGGTCCACCAGTGATGATTGAAATCAGAATGGAAAGGGCGACTGATATCACATCTACGCCATAACGTAGAGGTGCAAATGTTTGTTGCCAGTTTTCAGCAAGTATCTGACAAACACTTTCAATGGGAAAAGCTAAGACTCCCAAGTTTAGTACCATGCCGGTGCCGAAACCGCCAATGATTGTTCCTAAAATAAAAAGAGCTAAGCGATTGACATAGTCGTTTAAAATTAGTTGACCAAAGACGCCGTAAACAAAAAAGTTGATCACCTGACCAAGGCATAGATCGGAGATGGCTTGAATCAAGTAGCTAGTCAGTAGTTTTCCTCGTGTTAAAAGGATAAAGAGAAATAAAAATAAGCCGTTTACAAGGGTGGTCATGGTTCCGATTTTGATAGTTGTAAGCTCAGATAGGCTGAGATTTAAAGAGTTAAAGCTACTGACGCCTACATTAGCCAGAATACTCAAACTGATACCAAACCCTGTCAGTGTGTAGAAAAGGAGAGAAATGAGTATGCGTATTTTTTCATAAAGAATCACCGTGCCTTTCTGTTGTAATTTATCATCTATTTAGAGATAATAATAGGAGATATCTCACAGTTTGGAGGCGCGAATGAAAAAAGTCAGATTAAATGATGGGTCAGAGTATCGCGATTTGTGGCAACCAGTCAAAAGTTTGATGGGACTTCCGATAGAGGAATTAGCTCATCTTGAGTGGTATAGACGAGGAGAACGAATCATTCGTTACAATCAGGGCACTGATAAGTTATTTGTATTGCTTAAAGGAAAAGCCAAAATTTATATGATTCATGAGGATGGCAAACAATCGATTATTCATTTTATGCGCAAAGGAGAGTTAATTGGGGAATTAACTCTCCTAGAAGTGGAAGAGCGAACGAAAGACGTTGTGGCTCAAAGTGATTGTCTTTGCTTGGTGATTCCATTGAAAGAAAATCGTCAAGTCTTATTGGAAGACCCCGTTTTTTTGAAGCAGCTTAATGTATACTTAGCTAAGAAGCTCTTAGCTCGCACAGATCGTTTTAGTGAAGGCTTGAATTACCCCTTAATCAACCGCTTGGCAGCATTTATCCTTTACACGGAAACAACTGGTCGCTATCAAGAGAAACACACAGAAGTAGCAGATTATTTAAGTGTGAGTTATCGCCATCTACTTTATACGTTCAAGCAGTTGCGGGACAGAGAGATCATCCTAAAAGAGAAGCAAGGCTACCTGATTATTGGTCGAGCTCAGTTAAAAAAATTAGCAAAAGATATCCATGCCTAGTTGAAAATGTTTTCAATAATGGTACACTATAATTAAACAACTATTAAACATGTTTGTAAACTGATTATTTAGGACAATAAAGGAAAAAAAGCATTACAAGTATAAGCGGCTTGCAACTTTACTGAGTTGTTCCGTATTCCTAACAGTAATAAAGCAACAAGAATAAGGGCAGCAATTAGCGATAGTGGACACTTCACTACGTTACGATCTCGTCAAATTTTAAGGGCTGAAGCACAAAGATTTGAAAGTCGAACCTATAAGTAAAAGGAGGAAAGTTAATGGGGGAGCGGGATACACAGGAGCGTTTATTAGAAGCTACGGTCAAACTATTATCCGAAGCGAATAAGCCAGAAAAAGTGACTGCTAGGCAAATTGCCAAAGAAGCAAAAGCTAATTTAGCAATGATTAATTATTTTTTTAAGAGTAAAGATGAATTAATTAACTTAGCGATCCAACAGATTATGAAAAAAGAATCTGCTGATTTTATCAGTGTATTAAAAAGTGGGGCGGAGCCGAAGGAGCAACTCTATCAATTCTTAAATTATTTTTGTGACACTGCAATTAAGTACCAAGACTACCTCCGATTAACGGTACCTTATGGTTTATTGACAGCTGATTTTACTATGGAAACAGAACTGTTGGAATTAGTTGAAGAATTTTATGAAAATCGTATTCCGACGGCTTATTGTCGGATGATTGCTTTGCAGATAGTGACCTTTACCGAGTTATTATTGTTGCGAGCAGATGCGTTTAAAAGCTATAGTGGAATTGATATTTTAAATGTGCGCCAGCGACAGCAATATTTACGTTTTCAAATTGAATTATTTTTACAGCCGAAAAGTGATGACTAACTAATGGTGAGTGTAAGCAGATAGATAACTGTTTACACTTTTTTATTTAATTTGACATCAACTCCTTAACCACGTAAGATACATACTGAAGGTATGTATAGTGGAGGATGAAAAATGGCTCGTAATAAGTATCCAGAAGAGACAGAAAAAAAAATATTGGATGTAGCGGAGAAACTATTTTTAGGGAATGGTTACGATCATACAACGATTCAAGATATAATTGACCAATTAGGAGGATTGACTAAAGGCGTTATTTATCATCATTTTAGTTCGAAAAAAGCTATCTTTGATAAGGTTTTGGAGCGGAAATATGGCAATGAAGTTTCTTTGCGTTTGGACCGTTTGGAGGGGTTGACAGGGTTCCAAAAAATCAGGGAATTATCATTGATGACCATGCGGGCAACTGATCATCAAATGTTGGCTTATTCTGCTCGAACGTTGTTAAGCAATCCTCAAATGGTGGGGAATCAATATAAAACAGCTTACGAGACGGCGATCCCTTTGATGAAAGATTTTGTGGAAGAGGGGATCAGCGACGGTTCAATAATTACAGAATTTCCTCAAGAAATTGCCGAGCTACTTGTTCTTTCCACAAATATTTGGCTGGCTCCTCTAATATATGAGCTAAGTAAAAAAGAAATTCTTCATAAATTGCTTTTTTTTCAGCAGCTATATGAGGGGGTTAATTTTCCCTTAATCGATGATGAGTACATCGGGGCGTGCTTAATGATGTATGAGGTTATTCAAAAAAAAATTAATTAAAATGCTTGTTAGCATTTTTTTATAGAGATACATACCTTCAGTATGTATCTGATTTACTTTGAAGGGAGGTGATGAGAGATGATCGATGAGATGAATAAAAAAATTAGAAGAATTAATGAAAACATCGGTGTAGAAGTAAAATTGCCTGACACAACTAAGCCAAAGTTGGAGTGTTATAGCATGATAAATTTGGGAATCGGGACTGGTTTTCTGTTGTTGGGAGTGGCAACTGAGATGAAAGGATATTTGCTCATTGGCAGTTTAGCTTTGGCTAGTGGTCTATTTATGAGGCGTGAAGCTAAGAAAAAGTAAATCTGTTTAAGTTTAATCTAGGTCTTAAGGATGAACTTGGTTTTATTGCCTAAAGTTCATTGACACATAATACTATGCGATGTATAGTATTATGTGTCAGGAGGTTTACGATGAACAGTCAACTAAAAAGAGGTTTATTGGAATTTTGTGTGTTAGCGGTATTAAAAAAAGGGGAGTCTTATGGTTATCAAATTGTGAAAGATGTGAGTCGAGTCATTGACATGTCAGAGTCCACGCTATACCCTATTTTGAAACGATTAGAAGCCGGCGAGTATGTTAAGTCACATTCTGTTGAATATAATGGTCGTCTTCGTAAATATTATCAAATTACACAAGGGGGCGAATACTATATCAAGGAATTTTTGAAGGACTGGAATCAAGTGACAGAGGTTTATAATTTTATTAAAGGAGTGATAGAAGATGAATAAAGCGACCTTTTTGAGTCGATTAGGCAATCAATTAAAAAATTTAGGTGTTGAAGATTTTGATACCTTTGTTCAATATTACGATGAAATGATTGAGGATTATCAGGAAGACGGCCATACAGAGGAGGAAGCCGTTAGTTTTATCGACTCTATTGAAACAATCTCCAAAGCAATTATTTCTGAACGGAGTACTTATCATTTGCCAACAACGGGCAAAAAATCATGGAATTATGCATTACTAATTTTAGGAGCACCACTTTGGGGAACCATTTTACTGGCCATTATTTTGTTTGTTTTATCAGCCTACATCTTGTTGTGGTGTGGACCGTTAGTGGTTGGTTCCTTTAGTTTAGCTGGACTAATAGTCTCGGTTGCTTGCTTTATTGGAGCGCCCTTTAATAGTGCTTTATTTTACGTGGTTACTCAAGTTGGGATAGGGCTGATAACCTTAGGGTTAGGGTTGTTATTGTTGTTACTAACAGTCCAATTGGCAGGTCGAATTACTGGTATAACGCAAGGTTTTAGCAAAAAGTTATTGATCTTATTTAAACGAAATGTGGTGCAATCATGAAAAAAAATGAGTTTAAGAGAGTGTTGATTAAGGGAAGTCTGGGATTGATTTTAGTAGGGATTGTGACTGCGGCGATTGGATTTAGTTTGTCAGGTTTTAAAGGAGAGGAATTTCGTTCGGACAATAAGCAATGGTACCAAGTTATCACCATCCCTAAAAGCTTTGATCAATAAGGGGTGATTTTTAGTATAAATTGAGGCAAATAATCCATTACTCTTCTTAAGCCTAGATAGCTGCAATCGGATCGTACTGGGATTTTTGTCAGTGTTTATTATCATGAAGCTTTCATTGTTGAAGGAGCAGATAGAGGGAAGTGTCATATATAGTTGACATTTCTTTTTTTTGATTTTATAATGTCGTATATATATGACATATCAAGGAAGGATTGCTATGAATACTGTTAGAGAACATCGAAAAGCATTAAAATTATCTCAATTGGAACTGGCGAAAAAAGTTGAGGTTGCTCGTCAAACGATAAATTTAATTGAGAATGGGAAGTATAATCCATCTTTGGATTTATGTATTAAATTAGCCGTGGCATTGGAGACAGATTTAAATACATTGTTTTGGCAGACCTATCAGGAGGGATTGGAATGAAGGATAAAAAAGAACGTCTATTTAACTTCTTAGTAGGTGTTGATTCAAAGCGGGATGAGTACGAATTACAGGAGATTCGGCAAATATTTAGTTGGAATGGGCTGGGGATCTTATTGGCCAATAACATTCTAATGGTCATTATCATCGTGATGGACCAGATGAACAATACCTTATCTGTAGCAAGTGTGGGGCTCATTCTCATTAACAGTTTATCTTCTCTGTACTTGGTTATCAGGTTATACGGCAAAGGGTTAAATGTAACGGAATTTGAAACCCCAGAGGAGTTGAGAGATTATAAAAAAAGAGCACTTAGACGGTCATTGATCCAAGGCGCATATGCAGGAGGTTTTATCTATTTGTTAACAGGTGTTATTATCCCCTTTTTTATAGGTGAAACTATTAGTTTAAATTGGGTGGATCTAATCAAATCGTTAGTGATTTGTACGATTATTGGTGGGGGTGGGCTTTATTTATCAGTCCATTTTAGAGTGAAAAAATACGAAGAAAAGTAGGCAGTTAAATGAAAAAAGTTGGAAAAGTATTGTTGATTGTAGCAGGAAGTTTAATTGGGTTAATCGTTCTATTTTTTGGAAGTGTTTATGTAGTGAATTGTATCAGTGAGGCTAGAGAAAGTAAAAAAATAGAACCCTATGGCAAGCTGATGGAGGTCGGAGAGAAAAAAATGAATGTGGAAATAACTGGAACTGGGTCTGAGACGGTTGTTCTGTTACCTGGATTTCTAACTGGATCACCTGTTATTGATTTTACGCAATTAACAACAGAATTAGCTAAAAAGTATCAAGTTGTTGTCATTGAACCTTTTGGTTATGGACTAAGTGAGTCAACCGAAAAAGAACGTACTCTAGAAGCAATTAGTACCGAAATTCATCAAGTGTTAGGCAAGTTGAAAATCAATCGCTATACGCTAATGGGGCATTCTATTTCTGGTATTTACACGTTGGACTACATCAATCGCTACCCTGATGAAGTCACCGCTTTTGTCGGCATTGACAGTAGTGTGCCAAATCAACCTGGTGGGGAAGATAACCAAGGTGATAGTCTCAAGCTTTTAGGGGATTCAGGTCTGTATCGCTTGTTGACCAAAGTAACACCTGAGATGATTGCTTATCCGGAGGTTGATGCCCATTTAAAAGAACAATTCCGCATGATTTCACTAAAAAATATGGGTAATTCAAGTAATGTGAGTGAGTCAAAAAATATGAAGGCTAATTTTGAAGCAGCTAAACGATTAAGTTATCCAACTGATTTTCCTGTTCTCTTTATCTTGGCTAAAGCCAGTGAAAATGATACGGTAGGATGGATTAGTTTACATGAAGAGATGTTGTCTGGCTTGACGGAGGGCAAGATGGTGGTACTAGAAGGCGAACACTATTTACATCATACCAAGTCGCCAGAAATTGCTAAATTGTATGAGGAGTTTATGACAAGTCAATCCACAGACGAATTGGAATAGAAATAAAAAAACAGGTGCCGAGTACGAGGCTGCTGAAAAACTCATAAAATAACAAAATAAAAAAATAGGAAAATTCAGTTCCAAAAATAGATTTAAATAGGCGTTCCCAGTGGAGATGAACCTTCACATTTTATTAGTATTTACTATACTAGTGGGGAAAAATAAAAAGTCCGAATTTTCTGTTAAGAAAATTCGGACTTTTTCAGCATCCTCGCCGAGTACACCTGTTTTTTTATTTCTATAGATTAGTGTCCGCCGAGAATAAAGAGTTGAATGAAGAATAGGACGGCGAATAAATAAATTAATGGGTGAACCTCTTTTGATTCTTTTTTGATGAATTTAGTAATTGGATAGGTCATAAAACCAAGAGCTAAACCAGTTGCGATGCTGCTAGTTAATGGCATCGCAATAATCACTAAAAAGGCGGGAAAGGCTTCTGAGAAGTCGTCCCAGTTGATATTGGCTGCTTCACCAATCATCATACTACCAACGATGATTAGGGCAGGAGAGGTGATCGCTGGCACGCTGGCAAGGACACTGACGATTGGGTAAAAGAAACTTGAAAGAAAGAACAGAAAGGCAACGACAACAGCTGTTAAACCAGTTCTACCGCCAACTGCCACACCTGTTCCTGATTCGATATAAGCGGTAGTTGGGCTTGTGCCGAAAATCGAACCAACAGTTGTCCCAAGCGCATCTGCGAAGAGTGCTTGTTTGGCACGTGGTAAATTACCGTCTTTCATCAAGCCGGCTCGTTTGGCTACGCCGATCATTGTGCCGGTAGTATCAAAAATCGTAATCAGTAAAAAAGACAAGACAGCACCATATAAGCTGTGATTGACGATGTCTTTAAATGGCTTGATTGGATTAGTTATCATCAGTTGATTTCCTAGTCTAGGCAAGCTAATAAAGCCGTCAAAGGTGACTTGACCTGTAGCAAAAGCCACAATGGCGATAATTACCATGCTGACGAAAATGGCTCCTGGGACATTTAATAATAAAAGTATGACTGTTAGCATTAATCCAAATAAAGTTAATAAGACAGTTGGACTGTGTAAATCGCCTAATTTTACTAAGTTGATAGGATCAGCGATGATCACACTTGATAGGCGTAGGCCAACAAAGGCGATGAACAAGCCAATACCAGCAGAGATGGCTGATTTCAGCGATTCTGGAATTGACAGAATGAGTTTTTCTCGAAAGCTAGTTAAAGATAGCAAGAGAAAAATAATCCCAGCAATAAAAACAGAGGAGAATGCGGTTTTGTAATCGACACCTGTAGCGACGACAGAAACAAAATAAGCATTTAAACCAAGACCAGGTGCGATGGCAATTGGGTAATTAGCCACTAGTCCCATCCAACCTGAGGCGATGACTGCTGAAATAATCGTCGCCATAAATACTTGATTAGCGGGGATACCGGCAGCTGTTAAAATAGCAGGGTTAACAATGATGATATAAGACATGGTTAAGAAAGTAGTGAAGCCAGCAGCTATTTCCGTCTTAACAGTGGTTCCTTGTTCAGTTAATTTAAAAAATCGATCCATAAAAATCTCCTTTTCCAAAATATTATGGCAATAAGAAACATGATACCTCTGATATCCTATCAAAGAATTGACCTATTAGCAATTAAAAGTCGTTTTGACTGGTATTTAAATAATTCGCTGTTTTTTTCTTGACCTTGCACCGTGGTTCAATGTTAACTTAGGAGTATGAGGTGAGAAAATGTATACAATCAAAGAATTTGCCAAGCGCTTAAAAGTGAAAGTTTCAACCATTCGCTATTATGAGCGAGCGGGTTTGTTAAGACCAAAACGTGGGGAAAATGATTATCGACTTTATAGTAGTGATGACTTGGAACGAGCCCGCTATATCTTAGTCATGAAGTATGCCGCTTTTTCAATTGAAGAAATAAAACAGATGTTGGAGATGATGGTGTTGCCTACGACGCCAGACTGTGAAGCAAGATCTGAACAGTTATTGACAGCAAAAGAAAGAGAACTTGAACACAAGATTGCTCGCTATCAGGAAGTTCTGTCGTTGCTGACGCGAATTAAACCTTTAGCCATTGAGGCGAATTATGAAGAAGTGGAACCGGAAATAGCCGCTACAATCAATGATATTTATCAAAAAATTAATGAGGAGCAAAAGTAAAATGAAAACGACAATTGTTTATGCCCACCCTTGGTCAGGTAGTTTTAATCAGAGCATACTGAGTAAATTGGTAATGAGATACCCTGAAGCAAGTGTCATTGATCTATATGGCGACCAGTTTAATCCGGTAATGAGCGTTGAGGAGCTGGCTTTGTTTTCAAAGGGAGAGAGTCTCGATCCATTAATTAAAGATTACCAACTACTGCTGCAACAGACTAATCGGTTAATCGTTGTTTTTCCGATTTGGTGGTATGGGATGCCAGCTATATTAAAAGGTTTTTTTGATAAAGTGATGCTAAAGGAGTTTGCTTATAAGGAAGGGAAGGCAGGTGTCCTAGTGGGTCAGCTGAGTCAAGTGAAAGAAACTTACATTGTGACTACTTCTCAATCTCCTACTTGGTATATTAAATATTTTGGTGGCAATCCAATTGCTAAAACATTGATTAAGCGAGTCTTAAAGGATATTGGGCTAAAAAAAGTAAAATGGATAAATGAAGGAACCATTGCCACTAGCCCTAAGGAAAAGAAAAACGCCTTTTTAGATCGTTTGGCAAAAATTTAATAAAAGATTAAAACGTGAACGAACAATTGAATCCATTCACTGACCTATGTTAACCTAAGTCTCAGAGGTGGTCAAATGAAAAAGAGGTTGCTAAATTGGGGATCCGTAAGTTGGATTCTTTTGGGTGTAGTTTTGATTGGTAGTTATGGTCGCAACAAGTGGATGGCTCACGAGCTCCTAGGGGTGTGGACTTACCAAACGGTAGAAGTCAATAATGGCAAATTAATTACCTTGAGCCCAATTAAAATGGAGCTTGAGTTAAACACAAGCGGTGACTACATAATCAACAAGCAAAAGGAATCCGATTATCGATTTAGACAGCGGGTTGGTCGTTTGTACTTGCAACTATATCATAATGGCAGTCTTGAAGCTCCTCTAATTAGTACGGAATATTTGGTTCGCAAACACGGTGACGTCTATACGTTGACGAATAATGAAATGGTCTTAGAAGGAAATCCTGTGGCTACAGGTAGTCGGTTAACAAAAAAACAGCCGATTCCTTGATGGGATCGGCTGTTTCTTTTAGTTCGAGGAATTAACCTGTAATTTCAATCTGATTATTTTCTGGATCAAGGACACAACTTTCGTAATAGCCATCGCCAGTTGTTCGAGGCCCACTAATAACTTGAAAGCCATCTTCTTTTAAGCGTTGTGTCAATTCGTCGACGGCGTCTTTACTACCTGTCGAGAAAGCCAAATGAGTTAAGCCTGTTCGGTAAAGCGGCTTGTCTAATTCCACTTTTTCAGGACGAGTCATTAATTCTAATCGACTGTCTCCTTTAAAGCTCAAAAAATAGGTTTCTAATCCGGTTTTGGGATTATGGTATTTGTCGTTAGGAACGGCATCGAAATACGTTTGATAGAATGTTTTCATTTGTTCCAAATTGTTAACATAGATAGCACTGTGTTCAAGTTTCATCTTACATTCCTCCAGATTAAGTTAGTTAATAGTCACTGACATCAAACTGCCTGTCCCGGTAATAGTAGTCTCGATCAGCCTCTGTCACAGCACGAATGATTCGGCAAGGATTTCCAGCTGCTATCACATTATCGGGAAGATCTTTTGTGACGACACTGCCGGAGCCGATGACCACATTGTTGCCAATGTTAATGCCAGGATTAATGACAACATCTCCGCCGACCCAAACATTATTTCCTATGGTGATGGCAATGCCGTATTCATAACCAGAATTACGAGAGTCTGGGTGAACTGGATGACCGGCTGTGTAGAGAGACACATTTGGGGCAAACATGACGTTTTCACCGATGGTAATTTTTCCGACATCTAACATCACACAATTAAAATTAGCAAAAAAATGATTGCCAACTTCAATATTAGACCCGTAATCACAGCGAAAAGGTGGTTCAATGGTGATTTCTTGACCGGTTTTTCCGATAATTTTCTTGATGAGAGCCGTTAGTTCCGTAGGATTCCCAGGTTCCATCGTATTATAACGATGGGTCAGTTTTCGTGAACTTAAGCGTTCTTCACTTAACCCATCTAGCCAAGCTTTATAGGGCAGTCCTGCTAACATGCGTTCTTTTTGATTCAACGTCTAACCTCCAATTAATAATGTAATGACTTCATGGCTATTATACCACGGTAATTACTAACTGACCTGGTGTATCTTAATGAACTGAAATGGATAATCTTGTTTTTGAAATCTTCTTGTCATTAAACTGTAATTGCGTAATAGTAGAGAATGTGTTATACTAATTGAGTATTAAAAATAGGTATAAGTATTTACGCAATTGATTTTTAGGAAATTTATTCAAACTGGCGCAATTTAAGGATTGCAAGGATTTAATAGATGGTAGGGATTAAGTCGTTTAAATGAGAAACAATATCGCAGTAACAAACAAATAGTTTTATCGGAACAAAAACCTTATGAATATTTATTTTTAGTTAGAAAGCCGCTCATTAATTTGAGCGGCTTTCGTCAATTTTAGGGGTAAAAAGCTCTCGCTACATTTTGTAGTGAGAGCTTTTCTTTATTGATAAATAGCTTTAATAGGGTCCATTCGTGCCGCATTAAAGGCGGGAATGACACCAAATACGAGGCCGATTGCAATTGAGACGCCGGCTGAAATCAAGGTCATTTTCAAACTGAGTATCGCTTCAATCCCAGCAACCATAGAGACTAGCTGGGCGATTCCCCAACCAAGTAAAATACCTAAAATGCCGCCAAGCAGTGTAATAAAAGCAGCTTCCAATAGAAACTGAATCATGATATTGAGCGGTTTGGCGCCAATTGCCCGACGGATACCGATTTCACGTTTTCGCTCAGAAACAGAAACATACATAATATTCATAACGCCAATTCCGCCGACTAAAAGAGAAATCGCGGTAATGAATACTAGGCCAATAATGACTTGTTGAATCATATCCTCAATTTGTTTGCGGATGGATTCGCTCGTTCGATCCTCTTGAAAGGAGCCATCAAGTTCTGGATGGTACTCGATTAAACGCTCGTTGGCCTCAGCAATTAACGCATTCCGATCAACATCGGCACCTATTTTTAATTTAATCGCGTTAATAGGTTTATTTTTAGCAAGTTGATTATAAGCTTTTTTGGGTATGACATTGTAGAAAACGGAATTGTCATTGATCATTTCGTCTTCACCAATTTCTTTTTTGACACCAATTACTAAAAATTTTTCACCATCAACATCAATAGCGTGACCTAAAATATCTTTTGGTCTTGTCATTCCCAAGGCGTATTTTAGGGTGTCATAAGTCAAAATAATCGTATTTTGATTCATATCCTCTTCAAGAAAGTCACGACCGTAAGCAACTAAATTGTCACCACTGTTTGACATGACTTCGCCACCGGATTCGGTATCAAAGTAAGAAAGATTAGCTGAAATCGTTTCAAGTGAGCCAAAGCCATAGCCATAATCGGCTGAAATTGAGTCAATGTGTTTCAACTCTCGTAATCTTTTTAAGTCATCTCGGCTAAAAGCAAAGGTATCGTAAGGATTGGAATTAGATTCTTCGCCTTCAACATTTGTCTTGTAAATTAAGCGTACGACATTTGAGTTGGTTGAGTCCAACATTTTTAAACTGCTACGTTTCATCCCTTCACCGATAGCAGAAACTGTCACAACGGCTGCAATCCCAATGATGATGCCTACCATGGTTAGAAAAACACGAAGTTTATGGGCTCGTAGGCTTAGTAAGGTACTTAGTAAAAGATTTTTAAGCATGTTTGTAGGCCTCCTCATCTAAGAATAGACCGTCTTTCATGTAAATTACTCGTGAGGCATACTGTGTCATATCACTGTCATGAGTGACCATGACAATTGTTTTTCCTTCTTTATTTAATTCGGTTAAGATAGCCATAATATCAGCACTAGTTTCACTGTCCAGTGCACCCGTTGGCTCATCGGCCATAATCAAAAGGGGTTCGTTGACAAGCGCTCGGGCAATTGCCACTCGTTGTTGTTGTCCGCCAGAAAGTTCAGTGGTTTTTGATTTTTCTTTTGTATCAAGTCCCACCATGTCCAAGTATTTTTTTGCAACTTCTTGTCGCTCACGATCCTTTCGTTTTCCTTCATAGACCATTGGTAGTTCGATGTTTTGGCGAACATTTAAAGACTGGATTAAAAAGAATTGCTGAAAAATAAAACCTAGGTATTTATTTCGCAAATCAGATTTTTGGTTTTCGCTTAATTTGGACACGTCTTGATCATCGAATAAGTATTCGCCATCGGAAATCGTATCTAAAAAACCAAAAATATTCATTAAAGTTGTTTTTCCGCTACCGGATTTTCCCATTATCATTAAAAACTCACCACGTTCAATGGTTAAATCTAAATTTTTTAGAACATGGAGTTGATCTTTACCAACTGGATAATACTTATTGATGTTTTTCATGACAATTAGGGGAGAATTTTTTTGTGAGTTGTCATCCATCATTATTCCATCCCTTCAGCTGGTTGATCAGCGCCTTCTTCAACCTGTAGCACATCTCCGTCTTTTAGTTTTTTATTTGAACTTACAATAATTCGATCCATCGCTTCGAGACCATTTGAGACTTCTACATCATCACCGGTGGCTTCTTTAGAAGTGACAACTGTAATATTTTTCTTTAAGACAGTGCCAAAGTCATCTACTAGGACATAAGCCTGCTCTTTATCATACTGAACAGCGGCTTTAGGAATCACCATCTTTTTATCATCTAAATTAATCGCTGCTTGAACGTGAAAGCCATTTTTGATGCCTTCCGTTGTTTCTAGAGATAGTTTAACCGTATAGTTGCTTAAACTACTGCCACCGTTACTTCCGCCATCGGAAGTTGTGGTAGTATTAGGGACTTCAGATATGTAGGTGATTTTACCTTTCATATTTTTTTTGTTTGAAATCGTTTGAACATCGGCTTGCTGATCAACTTTTATTTTGTCTACGTCTTTTTCATTAACAGTTCCAACAACATAAAAGTCTTCGGATGTTAAATTCATAATTGCGCTATCTCGGTTTTTATCTTGAGGAATTGAAATTTTTCCTTTGAAAGGGGCTGTAACTTTATTTACTTGGCGTTCTAACACGTCGTTTAACTGTTGCTCCATCTGCGCTAACCGGACATCAAATCCGTTAATATCGTATTTTAGAGCGATGCTTTCCCGATTAGCTGCTGTATCACCACCGGAAGCTTCGCCATCTTCCCCAGGTTGGCTAGCGCCGTTTTTTAATTGCTGTAATTCTAGTTCTAATTGTCTGGCAGCTTTATAACGGTCTGCTTGTGTACTTTGAATATTCCCTTGAATATCAGCGATTTCTTTATCACTGTTCGGGTCGATATACTGATAAAGTAAAGTGCCTTCTTCAACAAGTGCACCGTTTTCAACTTGTAAATCACCTAATTTCCCTAAAGAGGCATCCTTTACGAACTCCTGAGAACGAACGGGTGTCACAGACCCATTAATAAAAACCTGCTCTGCTCCTTCTAAATTGAAATAGTTAATCTCTGGTTCAGCAGTCGCTTCTTTAGGGTTGCTTCCCTTTGGTGAAAATAACATAAAACCGCCAATTAATAAGACCGCAGCACCAGTAACTCCAACAATAATTTTAGTTCTTTTTTTCACATTTACTCCTCTTTTCTAATAAAAATACCTACATTTTAATTATATTGGGAATAAGTGAGGAATAAAACAGGACTTTAGCCCTATTTTTTTAGAATATGTACTGTAAAAAGTTATTCTTTTGTTGGTAAATCCAAATGGATGTCTCGGCTAATTATGATAGGAAAAATTGTCAGGAAAATGGAATTACTGTCAAGTTACTGAAATTAGTACCTGTCTTTTCCAAAAGTATTGAAGCGGTGGTCTAAATTATGTTAAAAAAGATGTAGTGATAAAAAAGGGGAACAGGTAGTCATATGACAAAGGTGATAACGAGATTAATAGTAAGTAAGGAGATGTTATAACGATGAGAGAAAAGATTCAACGATTTGGAGGAGCCATGTTTACGCCAGTGTTATTGTTTTCCTTTTCTGGGATTATTTTAGCGTTGACGCTTGTTTTTAAGAACCCGGTTATCATGGGTGGATTGGCCGATGAATCGACTGTTTGGTTTAAAGTTTGGGATATTATTGGTGAAGGGATGTGGACTGTTTTTAGGCAAATTGAATTATTATTTGTCATTGCATTACCGATGGGGTTAGTAAAAAAATCTGCGCCCAGAGTTAGTATGGAATCTTTTGTCATTTATATGTCATTCAATTATTTTATGGGGGCAATACTCAATCATTTTGGTGCATTTTTTGGTGTTGATTATTCACTTGAACCAGTCACTGGTTCTGGGCTAAAATTAATTGGAGGCATCAAAACCTTAGATACAGGAATACTAGGTGCGATTGTCGTTGCCTTGATTGTTGTAAGTGTCCACGATCATTATATCGATAAGAAGGTTCCAGATTATCTTGCAATGTTTAATGGATCATCTTTGGTTGTTTTAGTAGGAATGAGCTATGCTTTGCTTGCAGCTTTAGCTTTTTGTTTTATTTGGCCATTATTTCAACAAGGTATGGATGTTTTTCAACAGTTTTTTGTTAATAGTGGAGCTGTGGGGATATGGGTTTATTCTTTATTTGAGCGACTGTTGTTACCGACAGGGTTACACCATTTACTGACGCAACCATTTAGTTATGGGCCAGTAGTGGTCGACCAAGGAATTACGACGTATTGGTTAGATCATTTAGTTGAATTTAGTCAATCGACAAAGCCATTGGCAACCTTATTTCCAGGTGGTGGGTTCAAATTGTATGGACATAATAAAATTTTTGGTGCACCAGGTGTAGCTGCTGCCATTTATTTTACAGCAAAACCAGAAAAAAGAAAAAAAATTGCTGCCTTAGTTATTCCTGCAGCGTTAACAGCTATTGTAGCTGGGATAACTGAACCCTTGGAGTTCACTTTCTTATTTATATCGCCAGCGCTTTACGGGATTTATGCCATATTATGCGCAACATTGGCGACTGCTCAATATATGATTGGTTTAAGAGGGGATTTTACGAGTGGGATTATCACTTGGCTCGCCAAAAATTGGATTCCACTTTGGAAAAATCATTATCCATTGTATTTAAAGCAAATTACCTTGGGATTAATCTTTACGTTAGTGTTCTTTTTAGTATTCAGATACTTGATTTTAAAGTTCGATATTCTAACGCCAGGTCGTGAAGATGAGAATGCCCTTTCAAAACTTTACACTAAAAAAGATTACAAGGCTAAAAAAGCGAATGAAAATAAATTTAGCCACTTAGCTGAACAGTTTTTAGTTGGATTAGGTGGTAAAGAAAATATTGAGAGTGTGACGAATTGCGCCACACGATTGAGGGTAAAAGTGGTAGATGTTAGTCGGGTTCTTGAGTCGGAGTATTTCAAAGCAAATGGTGCTTTGGGAGTTGTTAGAAAAAATCTCAATTTTCAAATTATTATTGGACCGAGTGTGCCGCAGGTTAAGGACGAATTTGAAAAGCTTATTTAACAGATAAAATAATGAAACTAATAGACTAACTGAAGGTTTGTCATAATAATAAAGGAGGTAACGATGTTATCAGTCAAAGTTGATACGCATACTCATACTATTGCATCAATTCATGCTTACAGCACCTTGTTGGAGAATATTAATCAAGGTAAAAAAGTGGGGCTTGAAGGTCTTGCCGTTACTGATCATGGTCCAGCTTTAAAAGAAACATTCCCAAGCAGTTATTTTGGTAATCTTAGAAAAAGCATTCCAAATCGAATTGAAGGATTACGTATAATTAAAGGTGTTGAAGCTAATATTATTGATTTTGAAGGGAATTTGGATCTTTCAGTGTCTCTCTTTAAGAAATTGGATTTAGTTATTGCCTCTTGTCATGAGAGCGTCTTAAAGCCTGGAACTATTGCAGACCATAATCAGCTATGGAGAAAAGTGTCTCAAAATCCTTGGGTAGACATCATCGGACATCCGGGAAACGGTAATTACTTATTTGATTTTGAGCGGATATTACCGTTGTTTAAAGAAAAGAAAAAATTGGTGGAAATAAATAGTAGTTCTTTTCTTAATAGAAAGGGTGCTCAAAAAAATTGTCGTGAGATTGCCAAATTGTGTCAGTTATTTGAGATACCAATTGTGGTAAGCTCTGATGCTCATTTTGCATCGGCAATTGGTGACTTTAGTGAGGCACTAAAGATGTTGGAAGAAATTGGCTTTCCTCAGCGATTAATTGCCAATCGAGGACTGGCTACATTAATGGAAAAATTACCGAAAATGAGTGATTAAAAGGAAGAAGTGAAATATACTCTCAATCAAAGTTAGCTTGACGCTGATAGTTGAGATAAAATTTGACAATCGTATCAAGAAGCAATGTTAAAGTAGTATACGATGTGTAATTATTTTTAGGATTTGGATCGATAATTTTGCTAGATTGAATATAAAGATTATCACTAGCTAAACTTGCAAGTGGATTACTTTTAAACTCGGTAATTGAAATAACTTTTACATCTTTTGAGATCATTTCACTAATATCTTTTTCAATATTAGGAACATGACCGCTCATGGATACAATTATGATAACATCTCCTTTTTTTTGATGTTGAGCATTTAGGTGAACTTCTTTGCTGGTCGGCAAAGAAATAATAAACTTATTGCAGTGAATCATTCCGCGACGGAAATCTTCGAGGATTGTTCGTTGACCGTAGCCAGACCCATAAGTATAGATGGAGTTTGCTTCATGTAGGACGTGAGGCAAGTTATTAAAAAAAATGGAATTCATTAATCGAAAAGTCTCGGCTATGTCTTCTTGAATCGTTTCGATGGTCGCCATTTCACTGTTGACGGGGTAAGAACTCTCGTGTTTGAGTTGGTATTTTAATTCGCTGAAGCCTCTGTAACCCAGTTTTTTTGACAGACGCATAATAAATGAATTCGATACAGCGCATCGTTTGCTGAGATCTGTAATGCTGAGGTTAGAGCAAAGATGTTTATTATTTTTCATGAAACTAAGAACAACGAATTCATTTTGATTTAGGGTGAGATAGTTCTGATTGATTGCTTCTTCGAGTAGCATCACAGAGTCTCCTTTCTATCCAACTTGATGATGGAATTTTTTTAAAATTTTTTAAGTGGGGAGTCAGACATGAAATTATTGGCAACAGATTTTGATGGGACATTGTTTATTGATAATGAAATACCTACTGAAACCTTATTACAAATTAAAAATTGGCAACTAGCTGGAAATGTTTTTGGTATCATCACTGGCAGAGACGAGATAATGATTGTTGATAAGTTAAAGGATTATGATTTAGATATTGATTTTTTTATTGGCAATAATGGTGCAGTTGTCGATGGGAGATTAGATAATCCAATACATATGGAAGATATTCTTGAGCTGTTAACAGAAAAGCTGACTTTTCAATCTGAACATATATTACTGTTTAAAGAAAAAGAGCATCTCGTGTTACTCAACAAAAAATCTTCAAAGTTCTATTACAGAGAGTATGATCAATTAAAAAAAATCACAAGGAAACAACTTGAATCAATTACGTCAGTAACGCAATTATCTTTTCAATTTACCACAAATTATGAGGCTAGGTTGTGTGGTAAGCAAATAAATCAGTTGGAAGGAAGGCGTTTACAAGCTTTTCAAAATAATAACTGTGTCGATATAGTTTCCAGAGGGACTAATAAAGCGGTCGGACTTTCTAGATACATGTCGAGCCAGAATTGTGAATTCGAAGAGGTTGTGGTTATTGGCGATGGCGAAAATGATAAAGAGTTAATCAAAACTTTTAATGGTTATAGTTTGCCCCATGCCTCCCCAAGTGTTAGACAGTTAGCCAATGGAATTGTCGGGTCAGTTGGGGAGCTAATAAGCTCACTAATGAGATAGTTAAAAACGGTTGGCTCTTGTTTTAAAGCTAAGTCGTTATGTAGGGTTAGACCTTTCTCCTGCGGGCGAAATCAACAAATTTAAACTTATCCAGTCGATGACGAGATTCTGTCACTTCGAAGGCACGAGTATCTTCCAAAGAGACAACACTGCGAACGACGATGACATGGGTATCTTCGGGATTTAAATCCATATAGGTTTTGTCTTCTTCGGTGATTTCCTCAGCAGTGATTTCTTTTTGAGCGTAGCCAATGGTTAATTCAAGGTCATTTTCAAAGTAATCATAAATTGAGACAGCTGCCCGCTCAGCTGGTAATTTGGGAATGATTTCCATCAATAAGTAATCTTTATCTAAAATCACGATTTCACCATCAATTCGACGTTGACGAAGAAGGCGCCAAATAGGCTCGCCTTGCTTCCAGTTGGTTAAATGAGCCAAGTGTGGCGTGACGATGTCTCGTTCTAGCTCAGCAACGATGGTCTGACTAGCGATTCGCTGAGAATCCTGTAGTTCTTTATAGCTGGTTAAACCGGATATTGGGAAATCAAACCGTTCAAAGTTTAAGACGATGGAGCCTTTACCTTGTTGCTTTTGAATATATCCAGCATTGATTAGTAATCCAAGAGCTTTTCGAATGGTTTCCCTAGAGACACCATATATCTCCATTAATTGTTTTTCACTTGGGAGCATGGTACCAGAAGGGTAGTATTTATTAATGATTTTCTCTTCTAAGTCTAAAAAGATATCATGAAATTTATTCATTTAAAACCCTCCTTAAATGTTTAGTTAATCAAAAATTGAATTACTTAAGGTTGTGGCCCATGTGTTTTTAGGCGACCTTACCATTCATCATCATATCACAATTTAACCCAGTAACCAAGACCTTTTCGAGAACAATCGATGAGGGAAAAGTCATTTTATTTGAAGAAAAAGCCAAGAGGTTAATCTTGGCTTTTTCGTTTATTTTTGAAGTGATTAATCAGTTGCCCCAACTAAATCATGCTTAGTGACAGAGCCTGTTTTGGTTAAATTAAATGAGTGATTCTCCAAGTTAGTGAAGACCACAATAATATCAGTTCCTTTACCTAATGAGATAACTTTTTCCCTGTCCATTTTTGCTAAAGGAGTGCCGGCAGCAACGGTTTGACCATCTGCTACTAAAATCTCAAATGGCTCACCCTTAAGTTCAACGGTGTCAAGTCCCATATGGACTAGAACTTCTAATCCATTCTCCATCAGTAATCCTATGGCGTGTTTTGTTGGGAAAATTGAAGTCACTTTACCAACTACAGGGGAGACAATGTCATTTGCGGTCGGTTGGACGGCAAAACCGTCTCCTAACATTTTTTTAGAAAAAACCTGATCATTGACCTCTGTGATAGGTATTAATTGGCCATCTGCTGGTGCGTATAAATCTAAATCAGCTGTTATACTTGGAGCAGTCGGCATACTTGTTTCAAAATTAGAAGAGACACTGCCGTCAGCACCTGCAAAGGCAAGATCTTCACCTACTCGATCGATTTTGTTTAAAATATTTTTATTTCTGAATACAATGGTTAAGAAAAATGGAACGACGATGGCAATTAACATAGCAATTGCAAACGGACCGTAGCCAATCTTAATGGATAAAATCCCCGGCAAGCCACCGACACCGATACTAGCAGCACGAACACCCATTAATGTTGAGAAGAGACCCGCTAAACTGGAACCGATCATGCCTGCTACAAAAGGATAAAGATACTTCAAGTTTATCCCAAACATGGCGGGTTCCGTCACACCTAAATAACAGGAAATCGCTGCTGGTATAGAGACTTGTTCTTCTTTCTCATTGCCTCGGTGTAAATAAACGATGGCCATAACAGCTGAACCTTGGGCGATGTTTGACAAGGCAATCATTGGCCATAAATTAGTGCTACCAAAGTCGGCTACTAATTGTAAATCAATGGCATTGGTCATATGATGCAACCCAGTGATTACTAATGGGGCATAGAAGAAACCAAATGCTGCGGCAAACAACCAGTTGAAGGCACTGGCTAATCCAGTGTTAACGACAGTCGAGATAAAGCTACCGATTTTCCAACCGATTGGGCCTAAAACGGTATGAGCTAATAGAACCGTTGGGACTAAAGCGAAAAGTGGGACAAAAATCATCGAAATCGCTTGTGGAATGTGCTTTCTGAAAAATAGTTCTAAATAACAGAGTAAGAATCCGGCTAACATGGCTGGAATAACTTGGGCTTGGTAACCAATCATGTTAACTTGGGCAAAACCAAAATCCCAAACTGGAATGTCAGCAGCAGCAGTCGATGCTACCGAGTAAGCGTTTAATAATTGCGGAGATACCAAGGTAATCCCTAGGACGATACCCAGAATTTGTGTCGTGCCCATTTTTTTGGCGATACTCCAAGTAATACCAACAGGTAAGAATTGAAAGATAGCTTCTCCTATTAACCAGAGAAAACTATTGGTACCTGCCCAAAATTGTGAGACTTGGACGATTGTTTGGCCGTCTAAAAAGCCGAATTGAATGCCTTCTAAAATATTGCGAAACCCTAAAATCAGCCCCCCAACAACCAAAGCAGGAATCAGTGGGGAGAAGATTTCTGCAAAAACGCCAATAATTCGTTGCAGCATGGTTTGATTTTGCTTGGCATTTTGTTTAGCGGCATCTTTCGAGACACCTTCCACTCCTGAAATTTTGACAAACTCATTGTAAAATGTTTGAACATCGTTACCGATAATGACTTGGAACTGACCAGCTTGGGTAAACATCCCTTTAACTACCGGGATATCTTCGATTGCTGATTCGTCTGCTTTTACTGGATCGTTTAACACGAATCGCATGCGAGTCGCACAATGTGAGACAGCAGCAATATTTTCTTTGCCACCAATATCCTTTAATAACTGTGCGGCATCATTTTTGTAATCTGCCATTATAAATCCTCCTTTTAAACTCTCTTTTCTTTTTGCAACAAACAGGTATCATGTATAGACAAGTTCTTGTATATACATGATACCTTTTTTTGGTAAATCTTGCAAGCGTTTTTAACTGTAAAATTTTTTTTTTTATTGTCATTAAAGTTTATCTTCTTATAAAAGCACCAACTTTTTTTGTTTGTATAAAATCGACAGACTTAGAGAGGAAATGAGAAAAAAAGGATTTTTATGTTTGCAAAAAGACGATTAGTTGTTTATACTGAAATCAAACAAACATGTATATACAAGATTCTTTGTAATAACTAAAAGGAGAACAGGGATGAATTATATTGCTATCAGATTCGAAGAGTGCCTAGTAAGGTTAGTTTCAAATAAAGGGCTGCAACTGGCTGTGGCTCAATTAGACGTCAATTTGGAAAATTGGTGTCATGAGGTAATGAGTTTAGCTGAGAAAATAAAGAGCTTAGATTGGAAATTTAATGGGATAGCGATTGATTTATCCAAAGAAACTCTAACTGATCTGGAAAAAACGGCGATGCAATCCTTAAGCGAAGGCACGAATCAACCGATTGTTTTAGCTAGTGATTTAGCTCTAGCGGCAAACAGCCAGGACTACTTTGAAAAAATTGAAGAGGAACAGACTTGGACTTTGGATTATTACGGGTATACTCCAGGAAAAAGTGAGTATTCGGTTGAGTCACTATTAACGACAGGTAATGGTTTTATTGGTTTGCGTGGGACCTTACCTGAAATGGAGGTGTCTGAAGCTCATTATCCGGGGACGTATTTAGCTGGATTATACAATGGTGCGCCATCAGTAATTGAAGGTCGAACCGTGATTAATGAAGATTTTGTTAATAGCCCAAACTTACAGTATTTATCAATTAAAATTGAAAATCAACCAGTCTTAGAGATCAATGAACAAACGATTCGTTCTTTACATCGCCATCTTGATTTGAGAACAGGGGTATTTACATCTGAAGCTGTACTTGACAGTCATGATCGTCAAGTAAAAATCATCTCTAAGCGTGTGGTTAATATGTTGGATAAGCACCACTACAGTATTAGCTATGAAGTGACTCCTTTGAATTTCAGTGGGGAAATCACTTTGATTTCTAAAAGTGACGGCACTGCTATTAACTTTAATACTGAACGCTATCGCAGCTTGACCAGTGACCATTTAGATTTGATTCATATGAGTGCTGGTGATACTAAGACGACAGTGGCTGTTTCAACTAAGCAGTCTAAAATTCAAGTGATTCAACATTCAGAACTGTTTGGTCAGCTGACTGAAAGTGGCGTTAAGAACGAGATAAAAGACAGTGAAATTATTCAAACAATCGTGATAGAGGCTGAAGAAGGAACGTCTTATGGCGTTGAAAAAAGTGTTACGATTGCTTACTTCTTTCCTGAGGAGTCAGTTAATGGCTTGGCGTACATTGACTCACCAGTAGTCGCCAAGCCCTTTGAAAACAATCGGACTGAAAGTCTTGAGGCTTGGAAGGGCTTGTGGGAAAAGGCGGATATTAGCGTAACTGGAGACCTAATGTCTCAAAAAATGATTCGTTTGCATACGTATCATTTACTGGTGTCAGGTTCGCCGATTGCCAATCAGACCTTAGATGTCTCGATTACCGCTCGTGGTTTACATGGGGAAGCTTATCGTGGTCATATTTTCTGGGATGAAATTTTTATTTTACCTTTTTATCAATTACATTTCCCTGATATGGCGAAACAACTGATAATGTATCGCTACAATCGTTTGGCAGCAGCTAAAGAAAATGCCAAAGAAGCTGGCTACTCTGGTGCCATGTTCCCTTGGCAATCGGGATTAGATGGGACAGAACAAACCCAAGAAGTCCATTTGAATCCTTTAAACGGTCAGTGGGGGGAAGATTACAGTCGATTGCAGCGCCACGTTTCCTTGGCGATTGCATACAATGTTTGGAACTATTGGCACAATACGGGAGATCGTCAGTTCATTCGCCAGTATGGAGCTGAAATGTTGTTGGAAATTGCTGAGTTTTGGCGCAGTAAAGCGGTCTGGAATGATGCTTTAAATCGTTATTCGATTCCCAATGTAATGGGGCCAGATGAGTTTCATGAAGCTTATCCAGATAGCCATGAAGGTGGCATAAGAGACAATGCCTATACCAATATGATGGTAGTTTGGTTGTTTGAAGAAATTGCGACTTTGGTAACGGAATTAACGGTGACAGAATTTAGCGAGTTACAACTTAAAACAGATATCACAACAGAAAAAATTGCTGAAATGCAAGATATCCGTCAAAAGTTGTATTTAGAAATTAACGATGAGGGAATCATCGCTCAGTATGCAGGTTATTTTAAGCTGAAAGAAGTGGACTGGGATTATTACCGCGAAAAATATGGCAATATTTATCGTATGGATCGTATATTAAAAGCAGACGGTAAATCGGCTGATGACTATAAGGTAGCGAAACAAGCTGATACCTTGATGACATTTTACAATTTATCTAAGGATAAAGTGGATGAAATTATTGCTGACTTGAACTACCAACTACCGGCTGATTACTTGGAAAAAAATCTGGATTATTATTTACAGCGGACATCTCACGGTTCGACATTGTCGCGAATTGTTCACGCTCAATTAGCTGAAATGGTTGGTAAACGAGAGTTGTCTTGGAAGTTGTATCAGGAGGCATTGCGCTCTGATTATCAGGATATTCAAGGCGGAACAACGGCGGAAGGGATTCACACAGGTGTTATGGCTGCCACTTTAATGGTCACCTTGCAAACATATGGCGGTGTCGATAGTCGTGGCGAGTTGCTGAACTTTAAGCCAGACTTACCGAATAATTGGCAAGGGTTAAGGTTTAGTTTGACGCGTTTTGGGGTTGTTTATCAGGTTTATTTGACACCATCTTCTATTGAGGTGAGTGCCAGTGACGATGTAACAGTTATTATTGGCAACACCACTCATAATTTGACTAAAAATCAACCGACCAAGGTAACTTATGTAGAGGAGAGAACTAAATGAAAAAAGGGTTTATTTTTGATTTAGACGGGGTCATTACCGACACCGCTAGGTATCATTACCTGGCGTGGAAAGAACTGGCAAGGGGGCTTGAGATAGAAATTGACGAGACTTTTAATGAGACATTAAAAGGCATTGATCGCATGTCTTCCCTTGAGCGTATTTTGACTTTTGGTGGCAAGGAAACGGCGTTTACGGAGGCACAAAAAGAAGCTTTGGCAGTTAAAAAGAATAAGCAATACGTGGAGCTATTGACAGACTTGTCGCCAGCAGACTTATTACCCGGGATTGCTGATTTTTTAGCAGAAGCGAAGAAACAGGACGTTCCTTGTGCAATTGCTTCTGCCTCCAAAAATGCCCCAATGATTTTAGAAAAATTAGGCGTTGCAGATTATTTTAAGGCAATTGTCGATCCAGCAACATTGAGAATGGGTAAACCAGATCCTGAAATTTTCCTAAAAGCAGCGGCTGCCATTGGGATAAAACCATCAGAAGCGATTGGCTTTGAAGATGCACAAGCTGGGGTTGAAGCTCTTAACCTAGCTGGCATTATGGCCGTGGGAATTGTCAGTGACAGTGATTTAACAGAGACTACATTAAATGTTAATGATTTGCGTGAAACATCAGTCGCAGCTTTACTTGCATACTAAGACTATCAAAGTAACCAATTATAACTATCTAAGTGAACCTATTGTTTTAGGGAAGTACTTTGGTAGTTTTTTGCTTTTTCAAGAGGCTATAATGGCTTAGATAAGGCGCTAACTTTCTTTAAGCTTTTTATATTGTAAGCGGATGCTAATATGATAAGATAGAGTTAAATTAGTTGTTTAAGAAAGAAGGTTCTTCAATGACATATAGAATCATGTTAGCTTGTGCGGGAGGCATGTCCACTAGTTTATTGGCCAGTAGTATGCGAAAAGCCGCCGAAGAGATGGGGATTGATATAACGGTGGCAGCTATGCCTGTCGGAAATGTAGCCTCAGTTAGAAAGGATATCGATATTTTGCTAATCGGGCCACAAGTCCGTTACCAGTTGCCTCAAGTGGAAAAAATCTATCAGCAATTTCCTGTAACGGTCCAAGTGATTGATTCATTGGATTACGGTCGGATGCTTGGTGGAAAGGTTCTCGGTAATGCGCTGACAGTTTATCAGCGGGAACACGGTCTTAATTAATCATTTAAAGGATAATCTAGAGGAGCTTAATAAATCGTTAAAAAGTTAAAGACTTTCTTAAGGTTATAAAACTAGAGCTTTAGCCCGAGGTTAATTTAGGTGAGATAGCTTATTCTAAGAATATAAAGTGAACGAGTGTGCATGTGTACGCTAAAAGGGGAATCTGCTATGACTAAAAAACATCATTATTCAGGATTGAGTTATACTGAAGTTGAAACGCGCAAAGGACGTGGTGAAAGCAATGAAGCTTTGCCGCCAATGACCCGAAGTTTGAAACAAATATTTTTGGAAAACAGCTTAACGCTATTTAACTTTATTAATATTGTCATTGCAGGATTTGTTATTTATACTGGCAGTTATAAAAACTTACTTTTTCTTGGTGTAATTATCGTTAATACGACTGTTGGGATTTTTCAAGAACTTCGTGCAAAAAAAAATGTCGATGAGTTGGCGTTATTAAACCAAGCCAGAGCGACAGTTATTAGAAACAGCCAGCAAGAGGAAATTTTACAAGAGGATATTGTTAAAAATGATCTACTGACGATTAAGCGAGGGCAGCAAATTGTGGTTGATGGAGTCGTGATTGAAACTAGCGGCATCGAGTGCGATGAATCCCAATTAACTGGTGAAGCTGATCCTGTTATGAAATCAGTAGGAGACACGGTTTATTCGGGAAGTTTTGTGGTCAGCGGCAATGCCGTGATTGAAGCGACCAAGGTTGGAAAGGAGAGCTACAGCTCTAAATTGGCACTTGAAGCAAAAGGTGAAAAGAGTATATACAGCGAACTAGTTCAAACGATGAAACGGATTATTCGTATTTTGACTTTTGGGATTATTCCAGTCGGTGCGTTGTTATTTTTATCTAGTATGCTAGGAGATATGACTGTTAATCAAGCTATACTGGGTTCGACTGCCGCAATGATTGGCATGATTCCAGAAGGGCTAGTCTTATTGACAACGGTCGCGTTGGCCGTAGGGGTTATTCGTCTGACTCAGAAAAAAGTTTTGGTTAAAACCATGGGGTCAATTGAAACCTTGGCTCGGGTGAATATATTATGTTTGGATAAGACTGGAACTTTAACCAGTGGTGAATTGAAGATTTTAAAAACAGATGTCACTGGTAATCTCACGGCAACTGAATTTGCGGAAATGGTGGGTCATGTGGCTCATGATTTGAATGAGGATAATGCTACAGGGCTGGCATTAATGAAAGAATTTCCTTCGACAGATAATATCTGGCCAATGGCTAAAACAATCCCTTTTTCCTCAGCTCGTAAGTGGAGTGCAGTTGAGTATCAACAAAAAGGCAGTGTGGTCATTGGGGCGCCGGAATACTTATTTGATTCTTTTACAGCGGAATTAACTGAGCAAATGCATCTGGCCACAACTGAGGGATTAAGGGTTCTTGCGATAGCCACAAGTCAGGAGTCAATTGTGGAACAAGATTTGCCACAATCGTTGAGATTGGAAGGGCTCGTTTTCTTGGAAGATGAAATACGTGAAGAAGCACCTCAGACACTTAAGTATTTTATGGAACAAGATGTTGAAATTTGCATTATTTCAGGGGATCATCCCCAAACAGTGGCGCACATTGCCAAGCGAGCTGGAGTCAAAAACAGCGACAGGATGATTGACATGAGTAAGGTGTCAGAGTCAATTAACTATCAAACATTGGTAAAAGAAAATCGGGTTTTTGGTCGGGTCAGTCCTGAGCAAAAACGATCGCTAGTAGAGGCTTTGCAGGCTAACGGAATGACGGTTGGGATGACGGGAGACGGTGTTAATGATATTTTAGCCCTAAAGAAAGCCGATTGTAGTATTGTCATGGCTAATGGGAGTGATGCGACAAAGGGGATTGCAGATTTCGTACTATTGGATTCTAATTTTGATTCGATGGTAGGAGTCGTTTTAGAAGGGCGGAAAGTTGTTAATAACATTCAGCGAGTAGCATCACTCTATTTGACCAAAACCATTTACTCTATTTTATTAGCTGCTTTGTTTATTTTTATCACGTCTCCATACCCATTTCAACCAATCCAGCTAAGCCCTATTAGTACATTGACTGTAGGGATTCCCTCGTTTTTCCTAGCTCTGCGACCAAATGTGGCACCAATCAAGGGACGCTTTTTTCAAAATGTTCTTGAACCAGCTTTAGCTAGTGGTCTGAGTGTGGTTATTTTCGCAATGGGCATTCTGTTTTTTGGGAAACAGTTTGGTTGGACTTACGAAGAGACATCAACTATCACCGTCTGGATGACAGGTATGGTTTGTTTTGTGGCATTGTATTACGTGTCACAACCGAGTAATTGGAAAATACTGACGATGATTAGCGCATTATTCAGTTTGTTCTTGATCCTATTTATCTTTTTTGGTCGGATTTTCTCACTAGTAAATTTATTCCAGTGGCATTTGGTTATGGTTTATGGGCCGATGATGCTAGGCGTAATACCACTTTTTTATGGGTTGAAATACATTGCCCACCGACTGCTGGGAAATCATCATCACACCAATTGAAAAAGGACCGTCGCAAAATTAGGACTTCGCTTTTGCGACAGTCCTTTATTTTTATATCAAAAAATTAATCTCGCGTAAAAGATGCGGCAATGAATAACATGATTGCTAAATAGAATGGGTTATACTTTTAGTTAAATGAGTTTGTCCATAAGTGTAGATATCAGGAAAGAAGGTTATCCTACAATTTCAATTTTTTGTGAATGGGGTAAATGTCTAAGGACCAAAGGGCAACTATCCACTTCTGCATGTTTGATAAAACGTCAAAAAGAATTAGCAAGTGCTACTATTTCGCCGAATTGCCCCAGTTGTTCCCACTTGGGATATACGAAACTCACAGTATAGGTTAGTTTAAAAAAAGATCACACCACGTTATTCAAGCTTTCTTAAGTTCTTACTCAACACTATGATAAGGTAGCTGAAATTGCTTTCTCTTTTTCTGAGTTACACGAGTAATACCTGATATGCTCTAAAAAGGTTACGGTCACATTGCTCTTTTTTTAAACTACATTATTTAGTATAATTATGTTGAGAAGACTGATGAAAGGAGTTGACTTTATGTTACGAATTTGCTTATCTCTTTAGGGGACGAAAGCTAAACTAGTGATTTCTTAATGACACCTACCTTTGGATTGTGGTCAACCGCAATACAGTGGCTTAGACAAATTAACAAAATAAGCCGTGGTTCGGATAAAAAAATGAAACAGGTTTTTTTGAAGCTGGAAAAGGAAGTAATCGTTTATCAGAAATAGACGGTGAATCGGTCAATCTTTTGAAAAAGCCTAGGGCGCAAAGCAATTGTCGAGAGATATTTGCTTTTGTGAAGAAGAAACGGAACCCTTTGCCTTTGTTTGAATGTTAAGCAAAGGACGAGGTAAATGAGAGCAAAAGAAAATCATCACTTTATTTGTGAAAATTGTGGCTACGATGTTCAGCCCGTTTCTAACGGGAGTTATCGGAATCACTGTCCGGTTTGTTTGTATTCCAAACATTTGGACGTAGTACCTGGAGACCGGGCGTCAACTTGCCAGGGATTAATGGCACCAGTTGATTATCGTTATTCTGGTAAAAAAGGTTACCAGCTCTGTCATCGATGCCAGAGTTGCCAGCAAGAACAGTGGAATAAGATTGCCCAAGATACTTTTCAAGAAGATCAATTCATTGAATTTATCAGGGGTAGGTAAGCAAGTAAAGTAGGTGGGTACTCAAGTGCCGACTTACTTTACTTCTTTTTGCTTGGGCAATCACTAGAATTTCCTCCGTAGTAGTGCTAAACTAGTAGGGTAGATGGATTATGACAAGTACGTGAGATGTAATAGATTGTGTTGGGAAAGGAGGGAGCCAGTGAGTTTATTAGAAATTATCGAACGACTATTAATTGCTGTCGCTATGTCTGGTGCCATCGGTTTTGACCGTGAATTTAAGAATCGACCAGCAGGTATTCGAACTCATATTTTAGTATGTGTTGGTGCGACTGTTGTAGCTTTAATGCAAGATCAGATTTCCATTGACGCGTTGAATATTGCTACAAATCAGCCTGAACTAGCTGGAGTGGTTCGTTCCGATCAAGCTCGGTTAATTGCTCAAGTTATCAGTGGCATTGGATTTTTAGGTGCAGGGACTATTATTGTGACCAAGCGTTCTGTTATGGGGCTGACCACTGCTGCCTCTTTATGGACGGTGGCTTGTTTGGGAATTGCAACAGGTATGGGCTACTATGAAATTGCTGTTGCTGGTTTTATTACCATCCAGCTGACACTGTCATTGTTGAAAAAAGTTATTATTATGCCCTCGATGAAAAAATTAGAAGTTAAGTATGTTCATCGAGTTGAAACGAAGGAGTTTATTACTGATTATTTTGCAGAAAACAATGTTGAGGTTAAAGATGTTAACTTTGACGTGGACATTGTGGATGAAAGGCGAATTTACACCAATTTGTATACTATTGAGTTGCCTCGTGGGAAAAATTTTGCCGATTTAATCGAGGATTTATCCATTCATGAAAATGTTATGAAGATTCGTTTAGTGGATGTTTAGCAATAGCTTAAGTTAAGGAAGGAAGAATAGGATGAAAACATTAGTTAATTTTAGAGATGCAGGTGGTTATCAGACCGCTGATGGGCGCAAAGTTAAAAGAGGGAAAATTTATCGCAGTGGTGAAATTGTTGATTTATCGACTGAGGATAAAGAGAAATTTGTCAATCAATACGGCATTAAGACAATCTTTGATTTACGTGGTGCCAGTGAATTGGCTGAGCGCCCCGATGATGTTTTTACTGGTACAAACTACATTAATTTAGATATTATGAAAGATTTAGATGGGCAATCCTCAAGTTTAGAAGATTTAACAGCTGAACCTACATCTGCTGATGATCATATGAAATTTATCTATCGGGGAATGGTTTTATCTAAATCAGGTCAAAGCGGTTATCGTCAATTTTTAGAGCAAGTAGCAAGTGGCGATGATCCGTTTATCTTCCATTGCTTTGCTGGTAAAGACCGCACAGGAGTGGCAGCCGCTTTGGTATTGGATTTATTAGAAGTCTCGAAAGCTGATATTTATGATGATTATTTAAAAACCAATCAGATGCGTCAAGCAGCCAATGATTTGATGATTGCTGGCCTGCGTGAAAAAGGGATGAATGAGGAACAATTAAAAGAAGTGGAAACCATGATGTACGTTAAAAAAGAGTATTTGGATGTTGCTTATGAGACGATGGATGTGGAATTTGGTGGCTTACGAGGTTTTGTGAAGGATGGTCTAGGACTATCTGATAATCTTGTGAAAGATTTAAAAACATTATATACTGTATAATAAATAGGAGACTATTCTTTGGTAAACAAGGGATAGTTTTTGTTTAATCTGCTGGACTAGTTAATTCTGACAGCCTAAACTACAACAAAATTTTATGAATAGAAGTGTTCAATTTTATGGAAGAAATAGTGATATTACATACAAACGACCTTCACTCCCATTTAGAAAACTGGCCACGAATACGGCGATATCTGATGGAAGAAAGATGTCAATTAGAGGCGGAAGGAAAGACCGTTATCACGTTGGACTTAGGTGACTTTTCAGATCGAGTACACCCTTTGACAGAAGCAACTGATGGTCATGCCAATACAGTATTAATGAATCAAGTTCATTATAATCTGGCAACGATCGGTAATAATGAAGGGATTGGCAACAGTCGTGAACAACTAAATCGTCTTTATGACGAAGCTAATTTTAAAGTGGTATTGGCTAATGTCCGAGAACAAAGTAGTGGTCAGTTGCCCAAGTGGGCCCGCCCTTTTGATATTGTGACCACTCAAAAAGGCACAAAAATTGGTTTTATCGCATTAACAGCGCCGTTTCCCTTAACGTATAATCCAAATGGGTGGGACGTGTTTGAAACGGATGAAGTCTTACCGGGATTAATTAAAGAAGTCGAGGCTTGTTCTGATTTAATCGTGTTGATGTCTCATCTTGGGATTGAAGAGGAAACTCGAATTGCCCAGGTATATCCTGAAGTTTCAGTAATATTAGGATCTCATACACATCATCTATTTGTGGACGGCATGTTAGTTGATAATACCTTGTTGGCGGCAGCGGGTAAATTTGGCCGCTATGTGGGGAAAGTAACACTAGAATTAAAAGACCGTCAATTAGTAGATAAAAAAGCCAGTGTTCAAGTTGTGAAAGAACTGCCAGAACTAGCAGGTGATGAGCAAGAAATTGCTGGTTATTTATCTGAAGGCCATCGTTTGTTGCAACAACAGGTAGTAGGTTACCTACCGACAGCGTTAAGTGCTGATCCCAACGAGGCAGATGCCTTGATTGATGTGGCATTAAAAGCAATCGCTCATTATGCAGGAGTTGAGACAGCTATTTTGAATTCAGGATTGTTTTTAGAGACGTTAAAGGCAGGTAAAGTGACAAAAGATGAGCTTCATCAGTGCTTACCTCATCCCATGCATCTTGTTAAAGTGACACTAACAGGGACAGATTTAAAGAGTTTAGTAAAGGATCTAAGACGTGAAAGGTTGGGCTTACGCGATTTTCCAATCGTTGGCATGGGTTTTCGTGGAAAAAAATTTGGAGAATTGAAAAGTAGCGGCATGACCTGGGAAGATGCCAGACAACCGATATTCTGGCAAGGCCTGCCATTAAAAGAGCAGCAATTGTACACATTTGTGACAGTGGATCATTTATTGTTTATTCCTTTTTTCCCGACTATACGCGACAAAGGCCAGATTGACATGCTTTTTCCAGATTTTTTACGACACGTTGTGGGAGACTATTTAGAAGAATACTATCCTTGTCCTTAAAAAAAGGCTATAATAATCTTAAATGAATAATAGGCGGTGACAATAAGATGGAAACAACGAACGAAGAACAGGTAGTTGAGAAAACGATAACAGATGAAATCGAATCGCTCCTAACGGATATTGCTAATGATGCACCTGTTGAAAAAGAGAAAAAACAACGGATTAATCTGATTGAAGACGACATCGTGATGATTGATCAGCGTCAATACCGCTTAGTTGAAAACTATCGTGAAGCCTTTGACATCGAAAAAATGAACGAACGCTACAGTGATGTCCTAAATCGTTACGATTATATTGTAGGAGATATTGGGTTTGAACAGTTGCGTTTGAAAGGTTTTTTCTCAGAAACACAAAAAAGAATGCCTGTGGAGCAGCGAATCAGTTCATTGCAGGATTATTTATATGAATATTGTAACTTTGGTTGTGCTTATTTTGTATTAGAGCGTGAAGGGGCTGGGACGCGGAAAGAAAAACCGCAGAATCGCAATAAACGTAATAACCGCAAAAACAATCAAAAATCAAATCAGCCAGCACATGTTCAAGAGAAACAAGGCAAAGCTGGAGAGAAACCAACGCCCCGCAACAAGAAGGCACCAGTTATAAAGAATCGTCAGGATAAAGAGTCTAGCCAAACTAAGAAGAAGGTAGAGACTAAGCCTGCTCAAAAGAAATCACAAGATAATAAACGTGGTTTTACCATTCGCCAAAAAGGTGAGTAGTGATAGCAGTAAAAAATCCACTAAGGGGATACTCTGTATCAGCTGGTGGATTTTCTGCTTTAAAGTAAAATGGCACAGTAACAGATTAGGCGTATCTCACAAGATACAGATAAGGAGTTTTTGATGAGCTATCAAGGGTATTTAATTGATTTGGACGGTACTATTTATTTAGGCAAAGAAACCATTCCAGCTGGAAAACGATTTGTTGAACGATTACAGGAAGAGGAAATCCCTTATTTGTTCGTGACAAATAATACGACGAAGCGACCAGAATCTGTTCGTCGAAATTTAGCGGATAATTTTGATATTCAGGTTCCTTTGGAAACGATTTATACTGCCACCTTGGCAACTATTGATTATATGGCGACTCAGGGATTGGGAAAAAAAGTCTATGTGATTGGCGAAGCGGGACTCGTGGAGATGATACTTGAGGCTGGTTACGAGTTGGACGAAAGTGAGCCAGATTATGTAGTGGTAGGTTTGGATAGCGATGTGACCTACGAGAAGCTAACGGTGGCCACCTTGGCAATTCAAAAGGGCGCCCATTTTATTGGGACCAATCCCGATAAGAATATTCCAACTGAGCGTGGGTTAGTTCCAGGAGCAGGTTCATTGTTGGCTTTAATTGAAACAGCTACTCGAGTGGCGCCAGTTATTATTGGCAAGCCTCAGGCAATCATTATGGAGAAGTCATTGGAACGGTTAGGTTTGAGTGCCGATCAAGTCTTGATGGTCGGGGATAATTACGAAACCGATATTCAAGCAGGATTGCAAAATGGAATCGACACGCTATTGGTTTTATCAGGTTTTACTCAAAAAGAAGATGTTCCGACACTAGCGAAAGCCCCAACCTTTATTGTGAATAGTTTGGATGATTGGAGTGTTTAAATGGCAAAGCAAAAGTGGCTTCATCAATTAGGCTTATTTAGTTTATTTTTAACCATTGTGACAGTTGTTATCACTGTCACAATTAATGCTTATCCTCTATACATTTGGGACGTTGGCCATTTGGAAATTTTAGATTGGGTGGATGTTTCCAAAGAAACGTTGTTGTTAAATTATCGAGAGTTAATGAAGTATTTAAACAATCCTTTTATAACCAAGTTAATATTGCCTGATTTTCCGGTTTCTGATTCGGGGGCTTTTCATTTTTATGAAGTAAAAAAATTATTTATGTTGAATTACGGTGTATTGTTAGTGACAATTGTCCCAACGATTGTTTACGTTAAACGATTAATTAAGCAGAGACGCTTGTGGCAATTAGTAAGACCATTTCAAGTAGCAGCAGTTATTCCATTGATCTTTGGTTTTTTGATGGCGATTGGATTCAATACCTTTTTCACTGCATTTCACGAGGTATTTTTTAATAATGACGATTGGTTGTTCGATCCAGTGACTGATCCGATTATTAATGCTCTACCAGAAACTTATTTTATGCATTGCTTTATATTGGCTTTTGTTTTACTGGAAGTAATCCTCTTAATCGGAATTTATCTTGGCAAAAGAGAAATGAGAGATAATATTGAAGCGTACAAAAAAGATGTTAGCGAAAGCTGACATCTTTTTTGTTCAGAAGGCCGTACTAATCTATGCTCGATTTCGATTTTTAGTTAAGTGAGATTTTTCTTGAAAAGAGATAATGAGTTAGAGTAAGCAACATTGCAATCCCGATGGACAAACAAAGAATGGCATTAGGAACAGTCATATCCGGATTTTGCAAGTAACGGGCCAGTGAAAGGTTGCTGTAGTAACTGTCATTTATTTTAGTAATGGTAGCAGATTGAGTTGTTGCTGTAAGTGTCAATTTTTGTGGTACTTGCCAATCAACATGAGCAAAGACGCTCCCGACATTAAGGTAACTAAATGGATTCAAATGGGCTCGGGTCATTAAGAAAGGGAGACGTTGGGAGCTAAAAATACCACCAATTGTCATCAGCCAGAGTGTTCCCAGTAAGGTGATGCTGCTCTTTTTTAAGAGGATACTGAGCAAGAAATGAAGTGCCAAGATGAAACCAATGACGAAAATCCAGATGATAAAAATAGTTCTCATGTATTGCCACAAAGGAATTAAACTAACATCTCCTCTATCTGACACGATGATGGGGTAATTAAATTGGCCAACGCCACTGATACTACTACCCAGTAAGAACGCAACTAAGATTAAAAAAAGTGAAAAAACAACAGCTTGAAACCAAGTTAAAGCATATAAACTAAGTAAATAACGTTTTCGACTAATGGGTTGTGTCAGCGTCAATTGGACACTGCTATTTTCAATTGCTTTTGTTAAGCTGTCACCAAATAGAATCAGAATAGCAACGAGGCCGATACTGCTGGCTAAAAGCATCAGGATAGTAGTGCTGAAATGAGAGCCGGTGGTGCCGTATCGTTCACTGATCGGTTTCATATTGTGATCGATTAAAAAATGATTGCGGCTTTTTTTATAATAAGTATAGCCTGGCGAGGTATCTTTTTTCAGTGGCCCATTTTGGATTATGGCTGGCATGATTTTAACATAGTTTTCCAGCTGTCTGTTCTCTTCAGATAAAACCTTTTGCCAATCTACTAGGCTAAGGTTTTCTAGATCCTTAGTCGTCAAATTAGCAGATGCTCCATAAGTATTGACTAGGGCTTGCAACTCTGCTTGTTCTTTTGGTAGGCAGTAGCAGAAAAAAAGAAGTAAACTAAGTAGGACTAATCCAATCAAAAAGCGTATTTTACTTGTGCTCCAAATTTTACGATACTCAAAATTAATTAAATTCATTAGCAGACCTCCGAATAATTTGTCTGAGCATCGCCAGTCCCAGAATCAACCATAAAAAGATAACAGTGTAAGGAATAGTAAGAGACTCATGGGTGATCAAGATGCTTTTAACATCGAGGTACTGAAAAGGGAGCAAGTGCCCAATTTTAGCTAAATCAGGCACTTGATTAAAAATAACAGATGGAACAAGTAAAGAAACAAGTGAAAAGCCCAGTACTTCAAACGAATCGTGACGCCATAGAGATAAGATAAATAAATAAATCAGGATAAAAAGAGAAAATAAAGACTGAAGCATTATGCCATTGAGTAAATAACGCCCGAGAGTGCAAAAGGCAGCTTGGCCATTTTTAATAGATTCAATTGGATATAGAAGGCTTCCGGGTCCGTATTTGATTGTGCCGATGAGGAACATTATAATCGTCAAGAGGAAAAAGAGTCCTGTGATAATGATAAAGTTACTGATGACTTTGCTGCGAAAGATGGCTGTTTTTGAAAATGGCTGAACAAAAAGAAATTTGATAGAGCGTGATTCCTTTTCCATAGTGTAGGCATCGTAACAAAGTAATAGTAATAAAGAAATACCGAGAAAACTAAACCAGTAATCAGCGATGTATTTGACATAGTACCAGCCGCCTCGTCCAGCTTCAATCGTTGTTGGTTTGATAGTATGTTGTTTTAAGTATTCATGTTCTTGCCTATTTATAAGGAGTTCTTCTAGTGTTAAATTAGCTAAGCGTCCGCCGGCCTTTATAAAATAGATGGCTTGCTGGTCAAAACGAATCTGTAAAGAGAGTTCTTGTTGCCAATTAGAGGCTAAACGTTGTTGATCCATCTCTTTAATGGTTTGCTTCATTTCGGTTAGTTGATCAATTAGTTGTTGATTTTCTGGAGTAACGGAGCCGTCTTCCTCATTATAGTCGGTATACCTTTGATGATGGACTAAGTTATAAAGAGTGTCGTTTTGCCTGAATTGATCAATGGCTAGGCTCGTTTGTTGTTTTTCTAGTTGAAGTAACACAACTATTAAAGAGAGGGGGATCATGGTTAAAAGAGCCCAAGTTTTTTTATTGCGCATTAGCTTCACTAATTCAAATTTAAAGAGGGACATGAGAGCCTCCTTTATGAAAGAGTTCAAAATAGGCGTTCTCCAAAACACCTTCGGCTAGGCTGACATCAAGCAGTTTTACATTTGCTTGTAGGCAAGTCGCTTTTAGAGAAGCCAGTTCCGCTTGAGTTAAGCGAATAGATAGTTTATGTTCTGATATACGTTTGCACGGTATCGAGTGACTGATGGCGTAATGTTCTAGGAATTCCATCTTTTCTAAAACCAGTAAATAGTTACTGGCTTTCACGAGTACGTCCTGACTGTTTAGTAAGCCTTCTTCAACTAGAAAATAGATAGTATCCGCTAGTCTTTCAATTTCGACTAAATTATGTGAGGAGAGAATGACTGTAGTACCTGATTCTTTCAATTCCGTGAGTATCTGCCTAACGAGAATGACACTGTCCGGATCTAAGCCGTTGAGAGGTTCGTCTAAAAGAAGGAGCTTTGGTTGGTTAACCAAGGCGATTGCTAAAAGTAAGTGTTGTTTCATTCCAAGTGAATACTGACTGATTCGTTTTTTTAAGTAGTGGCGAATCCCAATTTTATCGATAAGGGCGTTGAGCTTTTCTTTTGAGAGCCGGTGTTCATTGGCTACAAAAACTAAATGATCATAACCTGTCAGGTGACCGTATAAAACAGTGTTGTCCTGTAAGTAAGACATCTCATGAAAAATCATATGGTCACTATTGTCTTTTCCAAGAACGGTCACAAAGCCTTCGTCTGCTTTTTCAATATTAGCAATCACGTTTAATAAGGTCGTTTTACCAGTTCCGTTAGGGGCTACTAAGGCAATAATCTGGGCTTCGGTTACTTGGAAATCAATGTCAAACAAAATCGTTTGACTGCCGTAGTGCTTTGTGATGGATTCCAAGGTTAAAATAGGGGGTGTTGTCATGAGGTTTCTCCTTATCATATGGTTATTAGTACAAGCGTATCATATTTCATCAGTATAATAAATATATCATTAGTGAACAGAATAAGATTATTTCCCCCTCATTAACTTGGCTAAGTATGAGGGGAGAACTCTTAATCGGCTTGAGCGTGAGCGATTCGGCTAGCGGCAGCCGCTGCAATCGCTCCGACGATATCATCTAAAAAGGTGTGAACATTTTCGTCATCATGAGAATTCAATTTAGCAAGAATCCCTGGTTTTACTTTATCAATATAGCCATAGTTTGTAAAACCAATCGAGCCATAAACATTGACGATAGATAAGGCCATAATTTCATCGATTCCGTAAAGACCTTCATCTTCTGTTAAAATTTCTTGAAGGGGGCTAAGCAGTTCATTCTTCTCAGCCGAAATATCTAACTGGATGCCGGTAATAATCGTATTTTGCACTTCGCGTTTTAATAAAACAGCTTCGACATTTTCGGCGCACATTGTCAGGGTTAAATTTGGCACGTAATCTTTCTGAAGATAATAAACTAATTCGGCGATGTCCTCAATTGTCACACCGCGTTGTAGTAATAAGTCTCTGGCTGCTTTTTCTAGGATATGTTTATCTATTTTCATTTCATTTCCTCCATTTTGCTTGGGTTTTAAGTTCCTCTTTATAGTACCTTGCTTCCTTTATAAAAAGCAAGTCGAGAGACTAAAAAGAGCCTAGTTATAAACTAGACTCTGAGGTTCTTTTATTGACCTTCGAACAAACTGGTACTGTGGGTCGGTTGAGCTCTGATATCGGGGCGAATATAATGAAGGGCATTGTTGACTGCCGTGGGTGCTTCACCAAACCCGGTAGCTATTAATTTAACTTTTCCTGCATAAGTACAGATATCGCCAGCTGCATAAACGCCAGGCATTGAAGTTGACATGTCGCTGCCGACTAAAATGGAATGACGAGAAAAGTCCAAGTCCCAATTTTTGATTTCTCCTAAGGAAGAGCTAAACCCATAATTGATGATTAATTCATCGATGGGCATTACTTCTTGAATACTCTCTTTCGGGTTGCTTAGTTTGATCGCTGTTAAACCATGACTCTCTGTGATTAATTCATCAACAACGAAGGGAGTTCTAATTTTAACGGAAGAATCATTTAGTAGCGTAACGCTATGTTCATGAGCTCTAAAATCTGGTCGACGATGGACTAGGGTGACCGTATTAGCAATTGGCTCAAGCATTAAAGACCAATCGATAGCAGAATCACCACCACCGCATATCATTACGTCTTTATCGCGAAATTTTTCAGTATCGGTCACATAGTAATGGAGCGAGTGGCCTTCCAGTTCATCCGCCTTTTCCATTTGCAGTTTTCGTGGTTGGAAAGCACCGTTACCAGCCGTTATGATGACGCTATGTGATAAGTGTTCACCTGCTGTTGTAACGATTTTAATCACCTTGTCATCGACTTTGATTAAATCGAGCACCTCTTCTTCCAAACAGATGGTTTGATCAAAGCGTTCAATTTGTTGAATCAGATTATTGACTAACTCACTAGCTTTTACATCTGGAAATCCAGCGATGTCATAAATTTTCTTTTCTGGGTAAAGCATGGCAAGTTGCCCACCAAGCTGTGGCAAACTTTCAATGACCTTTGTTTTGGCTTGTCGCATGCCGGCATAAAAAGCCGCAAACAGACCAGTTGGGCCTCCACCAATAATGGTAATATCGTAAATTTCATTAGTTGACATCTTGTTATGCACCTCCGTTTCTTCTTTTGTATAGTGTGAGCCATACTGCATCAGTATAGAATAATTATAGCAATAACGACACAAATTTGCATTTTCGATAGAAATAGATAGAAATAAATCTTAATTTTAGGTATCATGGAAAGGAATACAAATTAGGAGGAAGACAATCAATGACTTTTCATCAATTAAACGTGCAAGATGCACCAGGACCAATCGCAACGATTAAAACAAATAAAGGGGACATGACCTTTAAATTATTTCCGGAAGCTGCCCCAAAAACAGTGAAGAACTTTGTTGAATTAGCCAAAAAAGGTTATTACGATGGGATTATTTTTCACCGTGTTATTCCAGATTTCATGATCCAAGGTGGGGACCCATCAGGGACAGGCATGGGTGGCGAAAGTATTTACGGCGAATCGTTTGAAGACGAGTTTTCAAAAGACTTGTTTAACTTGCGAGGTGCTTTATCAATGGCGAATGCTGGACCTAATACAAATGGCAGTCAATTTTTTATCGTTCAAAATCAAAATGTACCGGCTAACATGGTCAAACAATTAGAAGGCGCAGAGTTTCCCGCTGAAGTAGTCGAGGCATACAAAAAAGGTGGAACTCCTTGGTTGGATTTCCGCCACACCGTTTTTGGTCACATTATGGAAGGTATTGAAGTGATGGATGATATCGCAGGGGTTCAACGTGGCCCTCAAGATAAACCTGTCCATGATATTATTATTGAAACTATTGAAATTTCTGAATAGAATGAGTTGAATGTTTTTCCACTTTTCATAAGGAGGTTTTTACAGTGTTATACGGAGCAATTGAAGCAGGTGGCACAAAGTTTGTTTGTGCAATCAGTGATGAAAACTTAGATATTAAGGAACGGGTTAGTATTCCAACAACCGTTCCAGAAGAGACAATGGCGGCAGTCTTTACGTTCTTTGATCAACATGACATAGTGTCGATTGGAGTCGGCTCTTTTGGCCCGATAGATGTTAATAAAAAATCTGAGACTTATGGTTATATTACGAGCACCCCTAAATTAGCTTGGGCTCACTATAATTTTTTAGGAGCATTAACCGAGCGTTACAATGTTCCGATTGCTTGGACAACAGATGTCAATGCGGCGGCTTATGGTGAATTGAAAAAAGGGGCTGCTGTTGGCAAAGACAGTTGTTTGTATATTACAGTAGGTACAGGTATTGGTGGTGGTGTCGTCATTGACGGGAAAATTATCAACGGATACGGACATCCAGAAGTTGGCCATATTTTAGTTAGGAAGCATCCGGAAGATACGTACGAAGGGGCTTGTCCTTATCATGGAGACTGTCTAGAAGGCGTCGCTGCAGGACCATCATTAGAAAAACGTCATGGAATTAAAGGCCATGAGTTGGAAATAGCCCATAAAGCATGGGAGATTGAGGCCTACTATTTAGCACAAGCGATTATGAGCTATACGCTAATTCTTTCACCTGAAATGGTTGTAATGGGCGGCGGCGTGATGAAGCAAACTCAATTATTTCCACTAATGAGAGAGTCATTCCTTAAGCAAATGAATGGGTATGTTGCAACACCTCCGTTAGATGAATACATTGTCCCTTGTGGACTAGGTGATAATGCCGGAATTACAGGATGCTTGTTACTAGCAATTGAAGAAATAAATTAAAGACAAGGGAGTCTTCCAATAGAGGGCTCCCTTTTTTTGTTGAATTGAATGGACAATTAAAAACAAGAGCAGGGAGCTAATGAACTAAAATTAGATAAATTCCTATTGTTTTATTTTTTAGTCTTTTGACGTATAATGATAGTAGTGAAGTGAAAAAACATGACAATGATGATAATTTCAATTTATGAATGAGTTGCTAAAAATCAGACGACTAAGACATTTTAATCGTAAAAATGCTTAAAAAGTCCTAATTGACTAAGTGGAAAGGAGTCTAATTAAATGACCTATACGATTGGTACGGTACTAGAAGGAAAAGTAACAGGCGTTCAACCTTATGGTGCGTTTATTTCGCTAGATGATGATGTTCAAGGATTGATTCATATTTCAGAAGTGAAGCATGGCTTTATCAAAAATATTTCAGACGTGCTCAGTATAGGTGAAGCAGTTCGAGTAAAAGTGATTGATATTGATGAGTATTCACAAAAAATCAGTCTGTCTATGAGAGCTTTGGATTTAAAAGCGCCTTTACCTCAATATAAACGTAAGAAATATTTTACAAATCGAAAAAAGAAAATTGGCTTCGAAAGCTTGGAATTACAGATGCCAGCTTGGATTGATGCTAGCATGAAGGAACTTACAGAAAAATAAAAATGATTTTTTTCTGAAAATGTGCTATTATTTTAATAGTATAATGAAAATTCATTGCAAATTGAGGTGGAAGTTTTGAGTAACCAATTAGTTGCTGGTACTGTCATGTTAAATAGTGCCAATGGTGATAAAAGGTTTTTAGTAAAAAGAAACGAAGAAAATTTTGATTTTGTCACAACCACAATGAATGAAGACTTCACGAGCTTAGCTTGTATTTTAAAAGAGCTAAAATCGGAAGTGATGATGGATGTCAATTCGATAGATCTTGTTGAATTAACTAATGTCAGTGTCAATAACCGTAAAATGCCTCTTTTTGTGTTTGAGATGGAGGAACAGAAGAACGATAGCGTTCTTGGCGACAGCTATGCATGGGAAACACCTAATACATTGCGAAGTGTATTAAACAAGTTCCAAATATCTGGAGTTCCAATTTTTGAATAAGTATGAGACACTAACAGCATGTACGCTGTTGGTGTTTTTTTGATTTAGGTGATTTGACAATAAAGAGTTAGTTAAGCAATAGGGACGTTAAACTTTATTGAATGCAAATAAAAAGAAATTTGGATGTTTCTTCTATAGTAGAAACTATTCTAAACCATTTTTTGTTCCTTAGAGGGTTCTAAGAGGATAATCTAAAAAACAGTTGAAAAGTAAATAGGCGAATAAAGAGTAAGGTGACTAGGAAATTAGACGTCAAAAGCGAACGTTAAATAGCCAGTCTAGATAATCAATCACCTTTGTGAAAAAAAGTGAGAAAAGGGAGAATAAGGCTTGCTTTTTAAAGAAAGTATTGATATATTAATACATGTCGTTGAGACAAGTTAACATTATGAAAGAAGCGTATGAAACTTTCTTGAAAAATCTATTGACATCATAGAGAGCGTTATGTTAATCTAGTTAAGTTGTCGATTGAAGAGTTAAACTACTTCAAACAAACTCATGACTTAAAAAAGTAATGAAAAAAGTTGTTGACACTGACAACTGAAATATGTTATTCTAATTGAGTTGCTGTTGAAGTTCTAAACCACTTCTGCTGAGT
>NZ_CAUQJB010000031.1:0-57163 GCF_963518325.1 uncultured Vagococcus sp.
GCAACCACTTCAATCATTCGCTTTTTCATCCGATTTTGTTGTTGTTCTAAAAAATTGAATCCTCAACCAACGGCTGAATTCCTCACTCATTTTATAACTGCTTAATTTCTAATCCATTCTTCTCAAAATGACAATCAGACCCATGAGCGATTTCTTCTCTCATCCTTGTTTTATTACTTTTGAGTCCGTTATCCTATTTTTTGACTACAGCCAGTAGTCATTTCTCAATCCAACTACTTTAGACAGAATAAACTCATCCGCTCCATCTCGTTTCTCTGAACAACTGTTCATTTTCAAAGTTTATGGTGTCTTCTAACTTGTAAATTGTAACTTGTCCCCTAAATAGTTTCCCCTTCAGCATTAATACGAACTAAAATGCCTCATCCTTACCTAATTTCAGTATTTCTTACACAAAAATTAACCATTTGAGTTAGACTTTTATCGCTCTATTCCCTCTACATTATTACCTTTACACAAGTACCACGAAAAAACTGGACAATTATTTACTTAGTTTCGGAAATTTTAAAGAAAATTTAAACGATGATGATGCCAAACTTCTACTACATAATCAACTTCTATCTTTTTTAATATCATTTTAACAGACCTATTTTCCACAAAAAAAAGACAGAGCCTTAAGCCCTGCCTTTCCTAATTGATTATGCTTTACCTTTTGAACCGAACCATTCGATTCTTTGTTTCACTAGTTCAGTCACAGCAGTTGTACCTGGTTCTAGTAATTTACGAGGGTCAAAACCTTTGCCTTCAAGATCTTTTCCTTCTTCGATGTATTTACGAGTTGCTGCTGCAAACACTTCTTGACACTCAGTGTTTACGTTGATTTTAGATACGCCTAAAGAGATTGCTTTTTGAACTTGCTCTAAAGGAATACCAGATCCACCGTGTAATACTAGAGGTTTGCCATCCGTCACATCAGCAATAGCTTTTAATGTATCGAAGCTTAAACCAGTCCAGTTTTCTGGGTAAGAACCGTGGATATTACCAATACCAGCTGCTAAGAAATCAATTCCAGTATCAGACATTTGTTTACATTCAGCAGGATCAGCTAACTCACCAGAACCGATGATTCCGTCTTCTTCTCCACCGATACTACCAACTTCACACTCAACAGAAACGCCTTTAGCATGAGCTTTCGCAACAACAGCTTTCGCTTCTTCTAAGTTTTTGTCAAATGGATGATGAGAACCATCATACATAACAGACGTATAGCCTAATTCGATACATTTTAATGCATCTTCATATTCACCGTGGTCTAAGTGAAGTGCTACTGGAACTGTAATTCCCATAGAGTCAATTAGATCTTCAACCATGTGGACACATAATTGGTAGCCGCCCATATATTTAGCTGCTCCCATAGATGTTTGAATCATGACTGGAGAGTTAGATTCTTGAGCTCCTTTTAGAATAGCTTTTGTCCATTCTAAGTTGTTTGTGTTGAACGCTCCAATTGCATATTTACCTTCACGGGCGTTTTTTAACATTTCTGTTGCTGATACTAATGCCATTTACAATTCCTCCTATTAGTGGAAAACAATTTTTGTTAAGTCGAACTTAACTGACATACATATTTTAGCAGAAATAAGAGTACATTTCTACCTAAAAGCTGAAAATTCTCGCTTTATTTGAAAAACATTTCACATTTACACGAGTTTTCATTGGATTTCCTGATACTTTCCGAAAACAACTCTTTAAACGTGTAATCCTACTTCCCTTAATCCTTTGTGACAGGTTCGCCTAAAGTAGCCCCAATAAATGCTTTAAATAAAGGTTGTGGGCGATTAGGTCGAGAAATCAACTCTGGATGAAATTGAGCTGCTACATAAAATTTATGATCACTTAGTTCCACAATCTCTACTAAGCGGTTGTCTGGCGAAACGCCTGAGAACACCAAACCGTGCCCAGCCATGACATCTCGGTACTGATTGTTAAACTCGTAACGATGGCGGTGACGTTCTTCCACTACCGACTGTTCGCCATAAGCCTGCCAAGCTCGACTACCTTCTTGTAATTGACATGGGTACAGACCAAGACGCAAGGTCCCCCCTAAGTCTGTGACCGTTTCCTGGTCAGTCATTAGGTCAATTATGTTGTTGGTCACAGTTGGGTTGTTTTCGGCTGAACCAGCGTCAGGCAGGTGAACCACATTGCGAGCAAACTCCACGCAAGCTAATTGCATGCCCAAGCAAATTCCTAAAAAGGGCACATCCATTTCTCGAGCATAACGAATCGCCTCGATTTTCCCTTCAAGACCACGATCACCAAAGCCACCTGGAACTAAAATACCATCAGCCTCTCCTAACATCTCAGCCACATTATCAGGGGTCACCATTTCCGCATTGACCCAATCCAGCTCAATATCAGCATCATAATCAAAGCCAGCGTGTTTTAACGCTTCTACCACAGATAAATAAGCATCTGGCAGTTCAACATATTTCCCTACTAAGGCAACCCGCGTTTTACGAGTTAAATTCAACACTCGCTGTTCAAGTGCTTGCCACTCGCTCATATCAGCTGTTGGTGTTTCCAGTTTTAAGTGATCACAAACCAACTGATCCATGCCCTGTTTCTGTAAGTTTAACGGAATCGAATACAAGGTTTCCACGTCTAATGATTCGATCACGGCTTTCGCCTCTACATCACAGAACAAGGCCAATTTATCTTTCATCGATTGAGGAACGGCTTGCTCCGTTCGAACGACTAACAAGTTTGGTTGGATTCCTAAACTGCGCAACTCTTTAACGCTATGTTGAGTTGGTTTAGTCTTCATTTCACCAGCCGCTTTTAAATAAGGAATTAAGGTCGTGTGAATGTACATCACATTATCAGAACCAACATCCCGTTTCATCTGGCGCAAAGCTTCTAAAAATGGCAAGGATTCAATATCCCCAACAGTTCCGCCGACTTCGGTAATAATCACATCAGCCCCCGTTGTTTCAGCCGCTCGCATAATACGGCTCTTTAATTCATCCGTAATGTGTGGAATCACCTGAACTGTTGCACCCAGATAATCGCCACGCCGTTCTTTCTTTAAGACTTCTTCGTAGACTTTACCGGTTGTCACATTGGAGAACTTGTTTAAACTAATATCAATGAAGCGCTCGTAATGGCCCAAATCCAAGTCGGTTTCCGCTCCGTCATCCGTAACGAATACTTCACCATGCTGATAAGGACTCATAGTCCCAGGGTCAATGTTAATGTACGGGTCAAACTTTTGAATGGTTACCTTCAATCCTCTGTTCTTTAACAAACGCCCAAGTGAGGCTGCTACAATCCCTTTACCGATTGATGATACCACACCACCTGTTACAAAAATATACTTCGTTGTCATTACAAAACGCCCTCTTTCTTCTTTTCCGGGGGGAACACTAACTCTTAAGGCCATGCCAGGTGCCTAAAATCATTCTCTAAGCCACTTTAACAACCAAGTGACATATTTATCTATCAAAAGAAACTAGCAGGCTTAGGGGATCTCTGGCAAACGCAAAAGCTCCCTATTCATCACGAATAGGGAGCGTAAATAACAATCATTTTGACTAGCCCTTGTTTCAAGGGTGCCCAATAAAAATGATACAAGGTATTGGACCTCACGTCAATCAAAAACTTTGTTATTTTATAAATAAATTATGACGAGTAAAAACCTGAACCGGTTTCACTCGTATTGATCATGATATTTTTCGTCTGGCTGTATGCATCAAGCATTGATTTATAAGTTTCCCGACCAATCCCCGATTGTTTGTAGCCTCCAAATGGGGCGCCTGCCGGAATAGCATTATACGTGTTGACCCATACTCGTCCTGTTTCCAACTGTCGGCTAACCTTTAGTGCTCTGTTTAAATTTTCCGTCCAAACACCGCCACCTAATCCATAAATCGAATCATTGGCCATGGCAATTACCTCGTCTTCGTCCTTAAATTTAATCACTACTGCAACTGGACCGAAAATTTCATCACGGGCCACAGACATCTCATTGGTGACCTCTGTCAGCAAGGTCGGTGCCACGTAACAGCCTTTCCCTAGTTCCCCTTCTGTTAAACGATGACCCCCAACAGCCACAGTAGCACCTTCTGCCTTGCCTTTTTCAATACACGCTAAAATATCCATCACTTGTTTTTCATTGACTTGAGCGCCCATTTGCGTCTCGATTTCCCAGGGCATACCTACTTTCACCTTACCAAATTCGCTGATCAAACGTGTCACAAATTTATCATAGATTCCCTCTTGAACAAAAATCCGTGAGCCTGCACAGCAAACCTGACCTTGATTAAAGAGTATTCCCAGCTGAGCTCCATCAATCGCTTTTTCAAAAGGCATATCATCAAAGAAGATATTGGCCGACTTACCTCCTAATTCCAAGGTGGCTGGCACTAAGCGTTTGGCTGCGGCAATGCCTACATTGCGGCCCACTTCCGTCGAACCGGTAAAAGCTAGTTTATGAATGCTCTCATGATGAAGCATGTATTCCCCCGATTTAGAGCCACGTCCCGTAATCACATTAAGCACGCCTTTTGGTAAAATCCCATCGATTAAACGAGCAAACTCTAAGATGCTTAGGGAGGTGCTAGATGATGGGTGAATGATGATTGCATTGCCAGCTGCTAAAGCAGGAGCAATTTTCCAAGCTGCCATTAAAAATGGGAAGTTCCACGGAATAATTTGGCCGACGACACCGATTGGCTCTTTTAAGACTAGGCTCAAGACGTCTTCACTTAAGGTTTGTGCCGCACCTTCTTCGCTGCGGATGACCCCAGCAAAATAGCGAAAGTGATCTGCCCCTAAAGGTAGGTCGATATTAGTGGTCTCACGAATCGGTTTACCATTGTCTAGTGCCTCAATCATTGCCAAATGATCTTGGTTGTCGTCAATCACATCAGCAATTTTCAAGAGTAACCGACTCCGCTCCTCAACACTGATTTTCCGCCACCCTGTTAACGCCTGATTGGCAGCCACAACAGCACTATCCACATCGGCATCAGTAGCATCAACAAAGTCAGCCAATCTCTCGCCATTGGCTGGACTAACGGCTGTAATCAAGGACCCCTCCGTCCCTTTTGTCCATTCCCCATTGATGAATAAACCGTATTCCTTTTGTAAGTCAATTGTCTTTACCATGTTATTACCTCCATTTTTTGAAAAGATAGTCGTATTAAATATTGTACCGCTTTCACAAAGAAATGCAAGGTTTTTATCATCATATTTCATTATTCGAAGACATATACCCCAGTATTCATCTAATAGATACCCTAAAAAAAACGGCATCAATGATAAAAGTCTGCTCACTTTATCATCGATGCCATTTTCAGTATCAACTTTATATAACTGTTATTAATCAACAAAAAAAGCTTTAACTAATTCCTTGTTTTCTTCCGCAAAGGACTCGTTGTGAGAACTGACTCGCCCGTATTCATAGGCGTCTGGCTCAATGTACAGTTTGGCCTGATTAACAGCATTACAAGCATCGTGAAAAGCTCCTGCAATCAAGTGTAGCTTACCATCGTGTTTGACCACATCCCCTGCCGCAAAAATCCCTGGAATCTCAGACATGTTACTGGCTGCTGTTTGAATGTAATACTCTTCCACCGTCCTCAAACCAACGCTATTATTGTCAAAAATCGTACTCTCGTATTCAAATCCGTGGTTTATGACGACCACATCGACCTCAACCTCTTTAAGTGCCCCAGTCTGAGTTTCTTTTAAGACCACTTGCTCAATTTTGGTGGAATCAATTGGATTAGCTACCAATGCTTGGATATCATGACTTTTATGATAACGAACCTGACTGTCCAATAATTTCGTCACTTCAGCCTCATGACCCTTTAATTGGTCTTTACGGTAGGACAGATGAACCTCTGCCGCAATCGGTTCAAGTAAGTTAGCCCAATCAACCGCTGAATTACCGCCACCAGATATTAACACTCGTTTCCCTTTTAATGAGGCCGGGTTTTGAACGGTGTATAGCAGGTTAGTTAATTCAAATTTTTCGGCTCCGTCAATTTGCAACTTTGTCGGCTTCAATAAGCCGTAGCCAATCGCCATAATAATCGTTTTACTATAATGTTTATTGCCTGCTTCACTGGTCAGTACAAAGCATTCACCCTCTTGATCAATGCTGACTACTTTTTCACCGGTGACAATCGTGGGCTTAAAGAATAGAGCTTGAGCCACCAGATGTTCAATCACTTTACCAGCTGGTTGAGGCGGTAAGCCGCCAATATCCCAAATTATTTTCTCTGGGTAAACATTGAGTTTACCACCTAATGTCTCATGGTACTCAATTACTTTTGTTTTCATCTCTCTTAAGCCACTATAAAAAGCACTAAATAAACCGGCAGGTCCACCACCGACAATTGTCACATCAAATATCTCTGTCATTGTACACGTCCCCTTCTCTTCTTCCACCGATCATAGGTTTGTTACCTTTCCCGATTCACCTAAAATCAGCTATAAATGATTCCGCCCTAAATGAAAATGAGAATCACTCTCAATTAAAATTATAAAGAGTTTTCACAAATAAAGCAAGACTAGACAGAAAAAGGATAAAATAACCATGATTAAACAAAATCCCCAAAAAGAAAGGTCTCTCAATTGAGACCCCACCCTTTTGGAGATTATTTTAGCTAAGAAGTAAAGCCAACTCCACTTCATCCTCTAACAGTTGTCCTGTTTCGATAAAACCATAGCCTTTGTAAAGAGTCAATGCTGACTGACTATCCGGTTTTGTGCTTAGCTTCACTTCTGTCACCTCTTCATCTCGGAAATACTGAATAATAAGGGGAATCACTGCTTTGCCATCCTCTCTTCCTTGAAACTCTTTGCCAATCATTAAACGCCATAACCAGAAAGTGTCTCTTTGATAATCAAAAGCAAACATAGTAAATCCTACCACTTGATTATCGGCATAGATAGCAAAGGGGCGAGCCACCTCTGGTAAAGACCGCCCTTCGCATAAGGAATCGGCATTCTCTGAGATGATGTTTTGCCGTTTTTGTTCCTCGGTTACTTCCAGAGCGCAGAGGGCTTCAACATTCTCTTTAGTAATTGCTCTTAATTCTATTAATTTAGTATCTCCTCTAAATAGGATTCAAACAAAAGTTACCTAACTGATTCCCCTCTAACTAAATGAGTTCGAATGATTTCATTCTTAACTTTCTCACCTTTTAACATGGCAATTAACTTAGCCGCAGCTATGGCCCCCCACTTTTCTTTTGAGTAGCGAATAGTAGTTAGACGTGGGGTTACGTAGTGACTGACTTCTGTATCATCAAAGCCAACTAGTTGAATTTCTTGACCGATTGTCCAATCCGTCTCACCAAAAAAATCATACATCCCAATAGCCATCTCATCATTGAGGCAAAAAACATGTTGATTTTTTTGTCCTTTTTGATAAATTTTTTCTGCCGCTTTCATCCCACTTTCCTTTGAGAAGTCACCTGAGATAATCTCATACTCTAATTCCAGATACTCCAATTGTTTTATGGCATACTTCAACCGCTCTTCACTATCGTAAGTGTCTTTTGGTCCAGTGACCAAATAAACTTTCTCTGGTTGATCATCTGCTAGAAGGTCAATTGCTAGTGTAGAGCCTCGTTTATTATCAAGTAAAATATTGCACAAGTTTTTATACTTGATACGACGATCCAGAACCACAATGTTGTGCCCCCGGTCCACATAGTTTTTTATCTCTTCGGTTGGGAAAGTTGAATCAAGGATAATCGCCCCGTCTACCATCTTTTCTGGGACAAATAAGTGAGACTTTTCCCCTGAACAAATAATGACGTCATAGCCCTCGGCATTTAGCCCATCTGTAATGCCTTTCATTAATGAGCCGTAAAAAGCACCGCCATAATTGGTTAAATAAATACCAATTAAATCGGTTTTCTGTTTCTTTAACGTCCGCCCTGCCATATTAGGAATATAATTTAATTCCTTGGCAATCGCTAAAATGCGTTCTTTTGTTTCAGCTTTGACTTTTGGGCTGTTGTTTAATGCGTATGATGCTGTCGAAATAGAGACATTTGCCCTTTTGGCAATTTCTTTGATACCTGCCATGGTCATTCCTCCTTATATTTATGCTGATAGACCTTATAGATTAACATCATCACTAGGTTCTGAGGTCTTATCGAAGGCTTGTTTAAAAATTTTCTTCAGAGTACGAGCTTGTAAGTAACAGACGAATGAGAATCCAAAACTCAAGAGAAAAACCAAGCTCTTTGGAATAAAGATGGGAAGGAGGACCAAGATGATAATCGCTTCACCAAACATTAAAATTGATTCTGCTACATGTGAAAGCATCAAATAAAATGCGCCTTTTATCGTGTTAACCAAACTGTTGTTTTGGACTGTTATTAACGCAAATGAAAAAGGTAAATACAGACACAATCCTGCTGCGACAATAAAAAATGGCAAGGATAGCAACAAATTAAAACGGCTCACCATTAGCAGTACTAGCCCCAACAGAGCGATTGCAAAAAAATGAACTAAAAACAAGAGATTACTGGCTAAAAAATTTTCTTTAAAGGCCTTAGTATAATCCTTATAAACTCTTAAATAAGCGTCATCCACTGACTTTAAACTAACTTGATACAACGCGCTCACGGCTGGTCCAATCGTCACGATGGGTATACATGAGACAATAAAAAAAAGATTCAAAATAACCAGGTTGGCCACTCGATTCAGAAAAGCAAAGAAAAAGCCATCTACTCTAAAAAAATGATCCATTTTTAACACCTTTACCTTTCACTACTTGTTTACTCTCTTATATTACCATAAAATAACGATTTCTTTAATGGACTTAAGTCTTAAATAACCACTCCTAAAATAGGTCATTAGACAAAAAGAGGGGAAAATTCCCCTCTTTTGTTGATCGACACATCTATTTAGGCAAATCTAGTTTCTTACGATTCTCTGCCATTTTTTCGTTTTGAATTTTCACAATATCATCCCACTTGTTGTCTTCACGGAAAGATTTATAAGACTCTAAGTTCTTATCAAATTCTTTTTCATCTTTTGAACGAAGCATGCTGATTAAGCTTGTGTGCCAATTTTTTTCAACGGCTTCAAAGCTGCGAGCTTCAGCAGTCCCGGCTTCTGGTTTGATGTTTTCAATAATGTAATGAGGTTTTAGTTTGCCAACGCCCCACTCTTGCATTTTCTTCAATGAGAAATCTTTTTTCGGTGCTGCCAACAAGTTCATACGGTCGTGACTGAATAATAAGAATTCTGTCAGACGGTACTTTTTGCTGTATTCTTCTGGTTTATCAAGAGCTAGTTGTTGAATTTCAGGTAAAATTTCAATCTTACCATCTGCTGTGTATTGGAATGTTTCGCCTTCAATACCGAATTTAGTCAAGATTTGACCTTGCTCACTAATTAAATAGGTAAACAATTGGATGGCTTTTGCTGGATCTTTAGCGTCTTTAGAAATATAGTTAATCATCCAACCAGATAAACCAGTTGCATTTAAAGTAGGTTCATTGCCTTTAGTACTTTGCGGGCCATCAATTGGCAAGTACTCATTACCTGGATTGGCATTGTTAAATTCTTGTAGACGACCACCTTGACTGCTAATTCCATCTAATAAGATAGTGGCATACTTCCCAGCTTTAACTTTTTCATCAAAGGTTGGGCCATCATCAGCAAAACTGTCATCGGTAATATTGCCATCTTGGTAAACTTCATTCAAGGTTTTTAACCAAGTTAAGTAATCTTCATCTAAATTACGATCATAAAACTCGCCATCTTCAGTTTCCAGTGGCACACCAATCCAGTCTTGCAATGGTTTTTCTAAAGCACCTGTCGTGTCGACAACTGGGTTAAAACCAAATGGCAGTAAGTCTGGGAATTTAGCACGAATATCAGCCATCGCTTTACGGAAGTTTTCTGGCGTATCCAAAGCTGGTTTGCCAATTGCTTCGTAGACGTCTTTACGGATAATAAAGTTTGTGTTAACTGGCATAATGTTGTCTTTATAATCCTGTGTTGTATTGGAGAAGTTTGGATAACCATAGGTATTACCATCAGCTAATTGGAACCAGTTCATCGTTTCCTGAGCTGCGACTTCATTGAAGTAAGGATCGTATTTTTCAGCTAAGTCCGTTAATGGTAGCGCCCATGTGTCAGCTTTTTTGGCTGCGGCTGAGTTAAAGTCTGTCAATGTTACAATATCAGGTAGCTCGCCACCTGAAAACATGGTATTTAATTTCGTATCATCACCCGTAATAATTTCAACATCTAAATTTAAATCTTCTTTAATTTTAGCCGTTACCATGTCTTCGCCCCAGTCAAGTTTCAACCAGTCTGCGTTGATGTACCATTTCAGTTTATTATCTTTTTGTTTATCTAATTCCCAAGCTGGTTTTGTCGCATCTAGTTCATAACGACCTTCAAGTGAGACTTCTTTAGCCTTCTTATCTTTTTCTTTGCCCCCACATGCTGCAAGTGTCAATGTGGCTACTGCAAGTAGTGACACACCTAAAACTAATTTTTTGTTCATCTTAACCATTTTCTCTCCCCTTTTCCTATTCTTTAACGGCTCCTGCCATCATTCCTGAAATAAAATATTTTTGAAGCAATGGATAAATCATTAAGATTGGTACCGTGGTAATGACAATTGTTGCCAGTTGAACGCCCTTACTACTTGTTTGAACAAGTACATCCACAGCGGATTGATTGTCCAAGGCTTTCGTTTGGGATTTAACGATAATTTCATAGATTTTCATTTGTAATGGGTACAAATTTTTATCTGAAATATACATTTTGGCTGTCATAAAGTCATTCCATTGAGAGACCCCACTAAAGAGTGTAATGGTCGCTAAGGCTGGCTTGGACAACGGTAAGAAAATTCGTGTGAAGACGGTCCAATCGTTGGCCCCATCAATCTTGGCTGATTCTTCCAATGAAGCCGGAACATCACGGAAAAAGTTCATCAAGATAATCACATCATAATAACTCAATAAGCCTGGGATAATGTAGACCCAAAAATTATTTAAGAGGCCTAATGATTGAATTAACAAGTACATCGGAATCATGCCACCACCAAAGTACATGGTGAATACGCCGAATTTTGTATAAAAACTACGACCAACTAAATTTCGTTTGCTTAAGCCGTAGGCAACCATAGCGCAAAAGAGCACATGAGTGAAGGCCCCAATGACGGTCTTACTCACAGAGATAAAGAAGGCCCGCCAGATACTTTCATCGGCAAAAACCTTTTGATAGTTTTGTAAAGTGAAGCCTTGTGGCCACAATGACACACCGCCTTCTGCCATCCCCGGTCCAGAGCTAACAGACATGACGAGAACGTTCCAAATTGGCACGATGATAATTAAGGTAAAGATAACTAGCAAAGTCACGTTAATGACGTTAAAGACACGACCGTCTTTGACTTTGGCACTCGCTTTTCTTGGTGCAGCTTCCATGTGTTTTGCTCCTTCCTACAAGATAACAGATTCGTTATCGTTCATTTTTTTAGTTAAAAAGTTAGTGATGATCAACAAGATAATCGAAACGATTGAAATTCCTAAGCCAACAGCTGTTGCATAAGAGAAATCGCCCTGAGTTAACCCCATCCGGTAAACATAAGAGTTAATAACTTCAGATTTCGCCGTATTTTGTGAATTCATCAAAACCAATGTTTGATCTAAGTTTGAACCAAGTAAGCCACTGATATTCAAGATTAAATTTAACGAAATAATCGGTGTTAGCAATGGAATCGTAATATTTTTAATTTGGCTAAACTTATTAGCCCCATCAATTTTAGCTGCTTCATAGTAAGTCGGATCAATTTTTGACATAGTTGCCAAGTAAAGAATCGTTCCCCATCCTGCTTCTTTCCAGATATCTGAAAGGACCGCAATCATCCAATACTTATCTGCATCCAAGAGATGATTGGCACCTTTTTCAATAATTCCCAAAGCCATCAGCATTTGATTGAATAAACCATTTGTTGAAAGCCAGGAGATTAGCATGCCACCCAATATAATCCATGAAAGGAAATGAGGTAAATAAGAAATCGTTTGAACGATTTTCTTAAATGGTCCTGCTTTTACTTCAAAAATCATAATAGACAGGAAGATTGGAATAAAGAATCCGATGCCTAATTTCAACAAGCTGATTCCCAAGGTGTTGATAACGGCCTCCCAAAAGTATTTATCCTCTAAGATAATTCTAAAATTCTCTAATCCAACCCAAGGGGCACTAGCCATCGTGTCGATCACTGTGTAGTGCTTAAAGGCAATAACTAACCCATACATAGGAATATAGGAAAAGACAAAAAGAAACAAAATGCCTGGCAAAACCATCGACTGCAATTGCCACTGATTTAAAAATAACTGAAAACGTTCTTTAGGACTTTTTTTTGTTTTGACTGCTGTTTTTTTCATAACGACTCCTTTCACCGATTCAACGTTTTATCGAAACGTTTCTATAAATTGATAATAACACAAAACGCAACCGTTTTCAATCGTTCTTTATTATTTTTTTCACTTTATTTTTATCCCTTTTTTAACACGTTAAGCTAGACTTAACGCGGTTTTTAAATCTAAAAAAACACAATTGAACATTTTATCAAGGGCATGTTCGTTATTTTATTCGTAAATAGCCCCTTAACAATCTATTTTTTTTTAAATCTAAAGATTTAATGCTCCGTCAGTAAGCAAAGCCCAGAGGAGTATCTTTTGCCATACTCCCCTGTTCTTTGTTTTCAGATTACTTTGCTGTTACATACTCGATTTCAACGAGTTGATTGTCAGTTCCTAAGTCCTCTTGGCTTAAAATCACCCCGCCTTGGCGATAGCGATTGCTAGTTCTCGCAGTTTCTGACAGATTAACCTCATGACCATTAATTGTCAAAGCCTCTTTTTCTCCTTGGCGGTAAGTTATTTTCAAGGGCTGATTTAGAAAAGCATAATCAACGGTGACAGTTCCCAAATCTGTTGCTAGGACTGGGTCAATAATTAAATGCTGATGCTCCACTCGAATGCCTAATAAGTTACTAATCAATTGATTAATATAGATACCAGGTCCACTGGAATAAATCCGCCAGCCACCTTTAACGGTGCGCTCTCCCTTTTGTAATTCTTTAAAACCAGCGGCCGCTTCATAACGGGTATTAAACTTACCATCAGAACTGCTGAAATAGGCATTTCCCTGACGGATTTCCGCATTTGGCACATAGTCTTGAATCAAAATTGGGTTAATAACCGATAAAGCTTGCCACATTTCATTGCCGTGACCTAATTTCGCCATCGCTTCACTATAACGAATGTGCGCATGAACATACTGCAAGCCTACTTCTCGACCAAAGTTAGCGGCTTGTTCCGCACGCTTAAAGTATTGGCTGACTCCGCCATCATAGTTAGCCGGTTGACTCATCAAGTGAACCCCATCAGGAAATAATAAGTTTTCGTTAATCACTGCTAGATGACTGGCCACTTCTTCTTCCGTGAATAATTCGCTGATCATACTGCGAGTCATTGGCAACAACCGATAATCTATGCCTGTTTTAGTGTCATGGGGGTGCACAATGTACTCAAAGCCACCATTTTCATGTAAGACAAAGCCAGGTAAAATACCGTCTTGAAGCATGTACTTACGGTAATCCGCTCCAACATTTTCTGCTAATTGGCTTAATTCCGCCGCTCTTTCTGGCAATTTAGTGGCAATCGCTTGACTGAAGTTTCTTAAGGTCTGATAGGTTAAGGCCACGGTCCAAGTGCTTGCCATATCCTCTTTCAGGCGGCTATCAAATGGCTGTAAGGTATCATCCCAGTCCCCATCACCGTAACAAGACAGATAGGTATCCGGTAAAAAGTTTGCTTCAATATAAGCAATTTCACGTTCTACATGCTCCATTAAGGTGTAGGTTTCAGTCGTGTATTTTTTCGTCCCATAATTCATATAAGGAATTTTTTCCTCTAAAATACTGAAATCGTTGGTTGTATTAAGGTAATCTGCTACAACTTTTAGTGGCCAGACGATAATATCGCCATGACTTTCACCTGCTGTTATTTCAGCAAATTCATCAAACATAAACCACTGTGGCCAATTCCCCGTTTCTTCAAATTGATGAGAGAACAGAGTCAGCATAATTTGCTTAACCACGTCATAGTTTTGAGTTGCTAGGAAAAATTCAACCGGACCTTGACAGACATCACGAGTTCCCCAAGCTGCGCCTCCAAACTGCTCCAACCCATGAGGTACAAGGTAATGAACCAACATATTATGAGTGTACCAATTAAGAATTGTATTAAATCGTGCAATTTCTGTTTCTTTTTCCACTAAGCTACTGCCTAGATGGAAGTTATTATTCAATCCTCGAATATAAGCTAAATAGTCAGCTTTTGCTTCCGTAAATGATTGGTCTAAAGCTGTCAGTTGACCTGTTAAACTGCCTTGAATCACTAATTCAGCTTCCTTAACTGCTGTAAATTCAAGTGACACAATATCCAGCGACCTTAGGGCCTCTTCTGTAGTTTCAGTAAACCAATCGTCATTCTTAGCCACTTTTCCACCAGTTGTCCAGCTTAATTCATAAGCTAGTTCTGGGTATTTAGCGTGAGCCAAAGTCATTGGATTAGGACGAGCCACTAAGTGATTATCTGTGATCGTCATAAGTGGTTTTTGATCGGTTTGAAAATCATCACAAATAATTTCTTGGGTGACCAATAAATCGTAAGTAAGGCCCAGGGCAGAGGCAATCGTCAGTTTGATTTTCGGTCCTTCGGTTAAGGAATAAACGGTGACAGTCAATTGATCGTCGGCAAACTTGTATAGCCACTTGGCATAATTAAAGCCAATTTCGTAAAGGGATGGCATTGCCAATAATTGATAACGACCTTTCACTTTCAAATAAATCCGCTGACCAGTTGTTTTAAAGAAATTCAAAGGATTCCGGACATTGCTGATAAATTTATTCATCGATGTATTACCAAGAACAACTTGTGCTTGGAACGCTCCATACATATATGAGGTTGACGTTAAGACTTCCTGACTGGCATCAATCTGTTTGCCACTCATAATAATATGACCGTGAGAGCGTTCTACTTGGGTTTCTTTGGCTTGTAATACGATATGTTCATCTGCTTTGCCAAAAAATGATAGTAAGGTCCCCTCAACTTTTTCCTCTAATTTACGTTCCGGATATAAGGCAGAGACCTCAGCATCCGTTAAGGGCAAGCCGTTAACCAATATAAAATCTTCACTGGCACGACGGGTTTGCTTAATTTCTTCAGTTGTGACAACCGATTCTTGAATCCTTTCGAAATTCTTAGCAACCTTTTCTCGGTATTCCAGTTCCGCTATTTTTCCGGGATGATTTTCAGTGGCAATCCCGTAAAAGTTCACATGAGCTTTACCAGAAAGTATCACGGGATTACTTTGTAAAGCGATATACCCCATTTCATATTGGTAAATCTCATCAGCCAAGGTTGGTTTTTCCAAAGCACTTGGTTGGTTTGTCATTTTATATTCTTTACCAAAAAACTGATAACCATCCGTGGAATAATGAGCTGCACCTGTTAATGAGCCCACCTGCATATATGGGAAGAAACCACCTTGATCTTGATTTTGACGAGCGCAAATCACTTTGCCTCGGGTTGAATCCGTAAACTGCTGATAGTCAACATACTGTGAAATATACGCTTCATTTGATAATAGCGAGCCCGCTGTTGCTAAGCCCACGTCTTGTCCCATAATGATGTCCACGTCTGCGCCATTACCTTCAAGGTAAACATCCCAATACCAGGTATTTTCAGTTCCTAAAGAAAAGACTACCTGGTAGCTAATGCCCGCTGCTTCACCTTCCCACTTAGCCTGGTTCTTTCCAAGGCTAAAGACACTGGCAGAACGAACACCAATTAAGGGATAACTAGCAAACTTACCTTGTTCTTTAATGCGTAAGTATAGAGCTGTCATGGAACCGTCCAACACGTTACCTTTAACTTGATTAATTTGGGCGCGACCTATCGTAGCTTGGCCTAAATCACCTGTACTCAAAAATTCAAAAGAAGTCAATCCTTCTTTTAAGCATAATTCGCTCATAATAATCTCCTTTTTTTGGTCCTGATTGTCTCACTAAATAACAGACAATTTAACCACTTGATTATAGTGTTACCCGTTCCGTCAAAACTGATTCACTGTTACTACCTACCATTACTTCAAAATCACCGTGGTCTGGGTAACGTTCTAAATCGTGATGAACGTATCCTAGCTCCTCAAAAGTGAAGGTCTTGTTAACTCGTTTAACTTCTCCTGCTGCTAGCTCAACAGTATCGAATCCTTTTAATTCTTTCATTGGACGGACAACTTGTCCAACGATATCACGGACATACCACTGAACGATTTCTGTTCCGGCTACATCCCCAGTATTTTTAACCGTCACCTGACAATTAATCGTTGTATCTCCCGCTTTTACAGTTGCTTTAAAGGCTTCATAAGCAAAAGTCGTATACGTCAAGCCGTAGCCAAATGGGTAAAGAGGTGTATTTGGCACATCTAAATATTTAGAGACATATTTGTTTTCTAGATCATCAAAATTAATTGGGCGGCCTGTGTTAAAATGGTTATAATAAACGGGAATTTGCCCGACATTCCTTGGGAAACTCATAGTCAAGCGGGCTTTTGGTGCCACTTTTCCGTAGAGTATATTAAGCAAAGCTTCAGCTCCTTTAGTTCCAGGGAACCAAGCCTCAACTAAACCATCGACTTTTTCACTTACAGCTGATAAATCAAGGGGACGACCATTAAAACTAACGACGATAACTGGTGTTCCAACTGACATAATTTCATCAAGGAAAGCTAACTGAGCTGCCGGCAATTGAATATTCGTGCGACTGCTGGCTTCTCCACTCATTTGAGAGGTTTCTCCCAGAAGAACCACGACTTTATCAGCTTCTTTAGCTACCGCTTTGGCATTGGCCAATTCTTCTGATGTCACCGTGAAGATATCTGAAACCGCGCTAACTTGATAGTTGGCTTCAGTAAAATCAGTAGCTAAACTATCTGCTACAGAGGCAGTTTCACTGATTTCACCTTTCCAGCTCCAGGTTCCTAAAATATCTGAGCTAGTAGCAAATGGCCCCACGAAGGCAACTTTTTCCGATTCTCTTAATGGTAAGACCTGCTTTTTGTTTTCCAATAAGACAATCGCTTCTTCAGCAGCTTTTAGAGCGACTTGCTGATGCTCTTCAGAATAGACAACAGTTGCTTCTTTTGCAGCATCAGCCGAACGATAAGGATTTTCAAACAAGCCCAACTCATTTTTTAGTTGTAAAATACGTAAGACAGCTTCATCCAATACCCCTTCGTCTACTTCATTTGCTGCAATTAACTCCTCAACAAACTGGTGATAACAGAATGTCATCATCTCAATGTCAACACCTGCTTTAAGGGATTGTTTCGCCACATCACGATGATCTTCAGCTACCCCATGATTAATAGCTTCCATCATAGCTGCCCAATCAGAGATTAGGACGCCTTCAAATTTAAATTCATCTCGTAGAATTTGACGGTTCAGGTACTCATTTACAGTTGCGGGGACACCGTCTATCGTATTGAATGAGGTCATTACCAATTTACTGCCAGCATTAATCGCAGCTTGATAAGATGGTAAATAATTCTCACGTAATTCCCGATCAGACATGTTAACCGTATTGTATTCACGACCACCTTCTGGCGCGCCATAAGCAGCAAAATGTTTCACACAAGCCGCAATATGGTCTGGGTTATTCACTAAATCATTGTCTTTCCCTTGATAGCCTTGAACAACACTTTCAGCATATAGACAATTTAAAAGCGGATCTTCCCCAGTAGATTCCATCACTCGGCCCCAACGTGGGTCACGAACTAAATCAACCATTGGCGAGAATGTCACGTGTAAACCGGAAACAGCCGATTCTTTTGCAGCAACTGCCGCCGTTGCTTTGACTAATTCAGGATTCCAGCTAGTGGCCAGCCCAAGTGGTATCGGAAAAATCGTACGATAGCCATGGACAATATCTGCCATAAACAATAAAGGAATCTGTAAACGATTATTGGCTAAATACTTCTTTTGCACCGCATTTGTATCGGTAGCACCTGAAAGTCCAAGAACAGAACCAGAATTTTTTAAATCATCTTCAGACAATAAATTATTACTTAAAGGTCCCGTAATTTCCGCTGAGTCATTTGTGTAGAAATCACCTGTCACTTGTTGTAGCTGGCCAATCTTTTCAGCAAGAGTCATTTTTTTTAGTAAATCTTGTAAGTCTTGTTGCTTCATAAGTAAGCTTCCTCCAATTCATCGAAACGTTTCGATTTATAAATTCATTATAACTAGAATTCAGGAAAATGCAAGCGTTTTTCAATAATTTATATGGCTGTTTTGATTGCTTATTTCGAAAAACACCGCAATCATTAGCTTTTGAAACAAAAAAAGATGACCCTTTTTTTGAGAGTCATCTATCATATAGTTATTTTTCTAAATAATTCAAAGCATCTTGAACCGTTTTAACTGGAACAATTTTCATTTTTGTGTTAATTTTTTTAGCTGCCTCTACAGCTTCCTCATAATTAGTTTGGCTGCCTTCAATCGGTTCATTAGGAGCAAAGAAAACTGTCGCCCCTTCACTATCAGCTGCCACTACCTTTTTGTCAATGCCGCCAATACTCCCCACCGACCCATCTTCGTTAATCGTTCCTGTGCCAGCAATTTCACGACCGTTGCGCAAATCTTTTCCTGATAACAAATCATATAACTCAAGGGTAAACATCAATCCTGCCGATGGGCCACCAATGTTCTCCGTATGAATTACCACGTCACGATCTGTTTGCAGTTCTGTCGAATCCGTCAAAGTAATGCCTATCCCTGGGCGATCTTTTTCACCTTTAACTTTTAACGACACAAGTTTTCCTTTTGCTTCGGCTACTTTACCGTCTCGTTCATAAGTAACAGTGACCGTGTCGCCTACTTTCTTACTTTTAACATAATCCATGAATTCTTTAGAACTCTCAAAGGTCTTGCCATCAACTTTTGTGACGATATCACCTGTTTTTAACTTACCTTTGAAATCAGAGGTATCTGACACGTTCATCACATAAACTCCTTTAAAGGCAAACGTATAGTCTTCTCCAGCTAATTCCAAAGCTACTTTTTTAGCCATATTCTCTGAAGAGGTCATTTGTAACTTTGTCAGTTTATCGTATTCTTCATCGGTACTTTCACCCATCAAATCATGTTGGCTGATAACATCTTGAAAAGGCAAAAATTTTGCTGTTATCAGGCTGGCTAATGTTCCTCGACGGATGCCAACAGTGGTCAACATAAATGAGCCTTCATTCTTATTGCGCTTGTCATCTACCGAGACAAAATCACGCACATTTTCTGCAGATCCTGGTACCTCAATGTAGTAAGGTAAGGGGATAATCACACTAGCCACTACTATAATTGACAGCAGGATGACTAATCCATATTTGATAATATCTTTTTTATTACGATTCATCTATTCATCACACTCATCTTCTTTATTAGTTACGGTATTTTTCCATAATTGCCTGATTCACGCAAGGTGGAACAAAACTTGAAACATCTCCGTGAAATTTAGCGATTTCTTTAATAATACTAGAACTAACATTACTATATTTTTCATCTGCCAACAAGAAAACCGTCTCGACTTTTTCATTCAGTTTAGTATTCATAAAGGCTATATTCTTTTCGTATTCATAATCAGTAATATTACGGATGCCTCGAATCAAAAATTTTGCTCCCAGTTTATCGGCAATATCGACGGTTAAGCCCTCACTTTGAGCCATGATGCGGACATTTGCTAACCCTTCTGTAGCAGTTTCAGCTAAGGCCACTTTTTCTTCAATCGTAAACAAGCCTTTTTTTGTCGTATTGGTAAAGATCCCCACAATCACTTCATCAAATAATTGAGCTCCTCGCTCAACAGTATTCAAATGGCCGCTAGTAAACGGGTCAAAACTTCCTGGAAATAATGCTATTTTTTTCATGCCACTCTACCTTTCATAAATGACGACTTCAGTGCCACCATAATTTTGACGTTTCCAAAGGCTTAACCCTGTTATTTCATCTGGCAAAGCCACCTTCTTATCCGTTTCGCAAATCAGCATGGCCTCCTCATTAATCAAACCCAGAGCTAACATTTTTTCAATCTGAGCGATGATTTCTTGATTGGCATAAGGGGGATCCAGAAAGATATAATCAAAAGACTGCCCTTCGCTGGCTAAACGCTCTAAAACTCGATTCGCCTCTCCTTTAATCACCGTGAACTTCTCAGGCTCCTTGGTGATTCCGATATTCTCTTTTATCACGGTAATAGCCTGATAACTTTTGTCCACACAAACAGCATGTTGACAACCACGAGAGACGGCTTCTATGGCAAGTCCACCACTGCCTGCAAATAAATCTAACACCTGTCCGCCGTCAAAAAAAGGGCCTATGCGGTTAAACATCGATTCCTTGACTTTATCCGTTGTTGGTCGGGTATTATCCCCCGGTAAGGACTTTAGACGTCGCCCGCCATATTCTCCCGATACTACTCTCATTCCGCACACAACTTTCTCCTAAGATTTACTTGCTACTTGATATAAATTCTGTTATTAAATTGATTGAGAGTTTCTACTATTACGACAGATCTCTCTATTAAAGATGACGTCTATATTATACCAATATTATTGAAATTTTATACGAAAAAAGCATGAAATTTCTCACTAACTTATGATTTTTTCATCAAGTTAGTGAGAATGATTCATGCTTAAAGCTCTTCCACCAAAGTAATCGTCGCAGACAATTCTTCAATTTCAAAGCCATCATCTTCTTTTAAGGCCTCATCTGTGCCGACACGCTTACCAAAATCCATTTCAATATCTGGTCGGTAAGAGCGTTCCACACTTCGCACAAAATGTAATTTATCTAAGGCTTCAAAGTTTTTTTCCACCTCAATCTCATCCATGTAAATAATCACATATTTCATTTTTCGTGACACATGAGCGATCGTCCCATAACGCTTTAAAACTTTTAATTGGCGTAGGCTATACACCCAAACAACCAATGATCGTCTGGGCACCATAGTAAATGTTAAACCTTTTTCTGTTATATTATCCGACACTGCAACTACCTCCGCATCCTTTATCAGCAAACTCGAAAAACGGATTGCCGGCATCTATCTTAATATCCTTCGAGACGCTCTGAGCAATGCCATAAGTCACTCGATCCAAGACTTCCTGCAACTCCCGTTCGCTGACGCGAAAGGCTGACACATGTTCATCCATATCAAGCTGCCGTTTTTCCTGTCGTAATTTACGGCGTTTTTCCGTATAGTCAGGCGCATATTTACCATATGCTTCAATTCGTTCATAGGCTTCACGGGCTTTAATAAATTCCCGCTCTTTGACTTTCGTTTCTGGATCAGTTTCAATCGAAAAACGATTGTGCAGGTGTTCTGCTGCCTGTGGACTACTAACAATTTTTTGACATAACTCTAACACACAATCTTCTATTTCAAAGACTTCTTCTGTATAAATCACTTAGTATCCTCTCCTCACAAAGGTTAGTCGAAAACAGTTATCCCTGTCAGTCATGTCCTTACTGACTCATTGATGCCTCAACACTTTCTGCTACAGTTGAATTGCTTTCCACGTCCTTGGAGGTGTTCTGTGTTTCAACTGGTCGTTCAGAAAAGACAAAGAGGACTGCATCTCGATAAAAGGCTATGCCAACTTCACGGTCTTTTTTATGGGTGAATTGGGATTGGCTTAATGCCTCGCTGTACCACGTCATCATTAAAAATGGTACGTCATAACTTGGCGTATAAAGTATCCCATGAAGATCTTTGGCATTCATCCCATCAGCTTCCAACACTTTTGTAAATTCATCGGATGTTAATCTAAAGGGCTGGTTGAACTCATAACGGTTCTCATGAGCCTGCCACTCGGTTAAGCGTTCTTTGGTTAGGATCTTAGCCGGGTCATTCATAAACCGCGTCAAGGCTTTCTGGGTCGCTTCTGTTAAGTCTTTCGGATAATCGTAAGGCTCATATTTCCCACGTTGCCGTAAAATAGTCAAAATTGATTGAAGCTGACGTTGGCTGTCTGAATTAACCAGTTGCCAATCCGTCTGCTCATCAACGACTTTTTCGGTCAATTCGCCTTCATTTAATTGATAGGGCATCAAACGCAATAAGGTCGATTTGTTAAGGTATCTGACACCTATTAGTTTACCTGTTTCTTGGGTTAAATGCAAAATCGCAAAACTACCGTTATCAAATGCCACCAAAGGACGGTAATTCATGTCTTCTTCACTTAACTCAATTCGATAGTTAACACCTTTTTTATCAAAATCAAAGTTGGGATAAATCGTGGTAATTTCTGAAATATCCGACAAATTCATGCCAACCTCAAAGGGATCATTGAGTTGCTCATCCCCTAAGGCAAAGATCGACGCAATCTTATTATTTTTTACGGCTACTTGCAAATAATCGTGTTCATTCTCACCTAAAATCCACCAGTCATAACCCAAAGCTGTCTGTTGAATTTCAATGGGTTCTCCGTAAACCTTAGTAAATTCTTCAGTCGGTTGATCGATGTATTGAGCGAAGCCCGTCGCCTTCAATTCCCCATAAGGAAAAGACGTGTGCGAGACTGTCACATCCGTCTTTTCTTCTGTTGAAACTGGTGTTACATTTTCTTCTTTTGGAAAAATAACAGGGAGGGCATACGCAATCATCATGAAACCAAGGAACAACAATATAAATTGACCAAAACGTTTCATAGAAGCCCTCCTTTCACTTATGGGTCCGGTATCCGCTATTGCTAAATGCTAAAGCATTAAGCATAGAGGTCCTCCTTTTACTAATGATCCACCGATGAAGTTATTTGGCTGCCATTTCAACTAGTAAATCACCTGATAAAATTGGTTCACCATTTTCCACGTGAATGGTCATGACGGTTCCTTCAAATGGTGCTTGAATGGTTGTCTCCATCTTCATCGCTTCTGTCACTAAGAGTGGGTCACCCTTTTGAACTTTGTCACCTTTTTTAACTAAGACTTCTAAGACAGATCCTGACATGGTTGCGCCAACATGCTCACGTTTGGTCGGTTCTGCTTTTTGTTTCAAGGTTACAAGTGACTTGATATTGCTGTCTTTAACAATGATCTCACGACGTTGTCCGTTAAAGGTGAAGAATAAGATTCGTTTACCTTCAAGGTTTGGTTCGCCGATTTGATCAAGGGTAATAATCAAGGTCTTGCCTTTTTCAATTTCCAAATGGACAGTCTCATTCGGACGCATGCCATAGAAAAATGTTGGCGTGTCAAGTAAGGTTACATTGCCAAATTCGTTATGCATTTTCGTGTAATCCAAGAAAACTTGTGGGTACATTAAGTAACTCAAGACATCTTCATGGGTTGGTTCTGTTCCAATCAATGCAGCTAATTCAGCTTTAACATCCTCAAAATTAACTGGATCTGCTAAAGACCCTGGTCGAACTTCGATCGATGGTTTACCTTTTAAGACTAGTGCTTTTAATTTTTCAGGGAAACCGCCAGTTGGTTGTCCTAAATCACCTTTGAACAAGCTAACAACTGATTCAGGGAAGTTTAAGTCATCGCCTTTTTCATAAACATCTTCTTCTGTCAGTTCGTTTTGAACCATAAATAACGCCATGTCTCCCACTACTTTTGATGAAGGTGTCACTTTCACGATATCACCAAACATTTGGTTAACCGTTGCATACATTTTCTTAACGTCTTCCCACTTCTCACCTAGGCCAACTGCTTTCGCTTGTTGTTGTAGGTTAGAATATTGACCACCAGGCATCTCATGAGAATAAACTTCAGTTTGTGGAGCACTAATGCCATTTTCAAATGAATGATAAAAGGCACGAACACTTTCCCAGTAATGATTTAACTTTTGAACGTTGTCAATGTTAATATCCGGTGTTCGTTCCCCGTTGACCAACGCATAATACAAACTACTGATACTTGGCTGGCTAGTAGAACTACTCATGGCACTGATGGCAACGTCGACAATATCAACTCCAGCTTTCGTCGCTGCGGAATAGGTGATAATGCCATTTCCGCTAGTATCATGGGTATGTAAGTGAATCGGCACATCAACCGTTGCTTTTAATTCACTGATTAAACGATAGGCTGCTTGTGGTTTTAACAACCCTGCCATGTCTTTGATGGCAATAATATGAGCCCCTAAACTTTGTAATTCCAAGGCCATATCTTTGTAGTACTGAACGTTATACTTGGCGCGACTTGGGTCGTTGATGTCACCTGTGTAACAAATTGCCGCTTCCGCTATTTTACCCGAATCACGAACGTACTGAATGCTTTTCTCCATTTGAGGTAACCAGTTTAAGCTGTCAAAAATACGGAAAACGTCAATTCCCTGACGGGCAGATTCTTTAATAAATTCTTCAATCACATTGTCAGAGTAGTTTTGATACCCGACAGCATTTGAACCGCGGAATAGCATTTGTAGTAAGGTATTTGGCATTTTCTCACGCAATTTACGGAGACGCACCCATGGATCCTCACTTAGGAAACGGTAGGCTACATCAAAGGTGGCCCCGCCCCACATTTCACTTGAAAACAGCTCCGGAATGGCTTCTTCCGTATAACGAGCTATCTTGTTAATATCGCGTGTTCTGACACGGGTGGCTAGTAGACTTTGGTGAGCGTCACGGAAAGTAGTATCCGTCAAAAGGACATTTTCCTGGCGTTCGATCCATTTGACTACACCATCAGCGCCTTCAGAATCAAGGATATTTTTAGCGGTAATCAATTCTTTTTTTACTAGATCTGTTGGTAACTTAGGTTTATCAAAAAACTGTTTAACTTCTTTACCGACACCTGGGAAACCATTAACCGTCACTTCACCAATATATTTCAGTGTTTTATTCCCAGCATCTCGTAATTCAGGGAAATCAAATAACTCAGGCGTATTGTCAATAAAAGTGGTCTCTGCTTGTCCAGACTTAAAGCGCGGGTGATTAATCACGTTGAACAAGAACGCAACATTGGTTTTTACACCACGAATTCTAAATTCTTTTAAGGCACGGTTCATCCGATTGACACTCTTTTCAAAATCTGTTCCAAAGGTACAGACTTTAACTAACAATGAGTCAAAATAAGGCGTGACGCTTGATCCTACATACGCATTACCAATATCCAAACGAACTCCTAAACCACCTGGTGAACGGTAAGTATCAATGGTCCCTGTATCTGGCATAAAGTCGTTTAATGGGTCCTCTGTTGTAATCCGACACTGTATTGCCGTTCCTCTTAATTGAATATCTTGTTGTTGCGGAATCATAATGTCTTTATGGATATCTTGACCATCAGCAATTAAAATTTGGCTGACAACGATGTCAATGTCCGTGACTAACTCAGTAATCGTATGCTCTACTTGAACCCGTGGGTTAACTTCAATAAAATAGAAATTATCCCCTTCGACTAAAAACTCAACTGTCCCAGCATTGATATAACCAACATGTTTCATCAATTGAACTGCCGCTCCGCAAATTCGTTCACGAAACGCATCTGTCATAGCGACACAGGGAGCCACTTCCACTACTTTTTGATGGCGTCGTTGAACCGAACAGTCCCGTTCAAATAAATGAATGACGTTTCCGTGAGTATCACCTAATATCTGTACTTCAATATGCTTAGGGTCAGATATGTATTTTTCTACATAAACTTCGTCACTACCAAAAGCCGCTTTCGCTTCACTTTTGGCACGTTCATATCCATCTTTTGCCTCTGCCGCAGAGTGAGCCACCCGCATCCCGCGACCCCCACCACCTAGAGCAGCTTTAATCATCACCGGATATCCAAATTCATCACCAAAAGCTAAGACTTCATCGACTGATGAGACAGGGCCATCTGTACCAGGTATCGATGAAATACCTGCTGCAATAGCCGCTTCTTTGGCTTTGATTTTATCACCAAAAATATCTAAATGGTGGGTTGATGGGCCGATAAAAATAATGCCCTCTTCTTCACAACGTTTCGCAAACTGTAAATTCTCAGATAAAAAACCATATCCAGGATGAATAGCGTCGGCTCCCGAATCCTTCGCTATAGCCAAAATCCCTTCGATATCTAAATAAGCATCAATTGGTTTTTTGCCTTTGCCTACTTGATAGGCTTCATCTGCTTTAAAGCGATGCATTGACCCTTCATCTTCTTCGGCATAAATACCGACTGTGCGAATGTTTAATTCTGTACACGCACGAAAAACACGAATGGCTATCTCGCCACGATTTGCTACTAAGACTTTTTCCATACTAGTTCCCACCTTTTCTTCATTTACATTAATCTATTGGCAATTGGACCAGATCAGCCTGTTGTTGCAGCTGCAGTTGATGCCGTTTGCGCAATTCATCAGCACGAATATTGAGTACAAAACCGACGCTGATGGATAAAGTTAACAAACTTGATCCTCCTTGACTTAAGAAGGGGAATGTCACTCCTGTTAGTGGGATAATCCCGGTAATCCCACCAACGTTTACAAATGTTTGAATTAGCAGCATGCCGCCAATCCCAATACACATCAAGGAATTAAAAGGGGTTGAGGCACGAATGCCTACCATGATAATTCGCAAGATTAAAAATAATAATAAACATAATAAAAGAATAGCTACAATTAAGCCTAGTTCTTCAATTACGATTGAAAACATAAAATCAGAATGAGCTTCTGGCAAGAAGCCTTTTTTCTGGATACTGTTACCTAAGCCTTGACCGAACCAACCACCATGATAAATCGCATAATACGAGTTTACCATTTGATGTCCACTACTATAGACAAAATCAAAGGGGTTTTTAAAGGAGGCAAAGCGGTCATAAACATGACTAAAACTGCCTGGGTACCAGCTTTTTGGAATCAAGCCAATTAACTCAATGCCGATGACACTTAACGCAATTCCGCCACCGCCAATTACTAGAGAATAGACGTAACTCACGCCACTTGCTAGAACCATTACTAGTAAAATCAGGACCAATATGGCGGCTCCCCCTGTATCGGGTTGGATCAAGACTAATCCAATTAAAAAGCCAACTAATAATAAGGGTCTTAAAGTGGCTTCTTTAAAATCTTTGACGATTCCTTCTTGGCGCCTAGCAAAAATATAAGCCAAGTACCAAATAATCATTATTTTTAAAAATTCCGCCGGTTGTATCCCGACTGGTCCAACATATAACCAACCGTATGCACCGTTTATTTCAGTCCCAATCAGCCGTGTTAAGATTAATAGGGATCCGATAACCGATATGGCAAACATGATAAACTGTTTGTTTTGATAGACACTTGTTTTCATTTTATAAATCAACCAGATTGCAATTAAGCCGAGAAGTAAAAAGGCGGCCTGTTTTGCGCCGTCTTCCCACCAGTTATCACCTTGTACCAACAATCGATAAGAACTGGCACTGAATGACATAATTACTCCAGTTACTGATAAAATTAAATAGGGGATTAAAATCCCATAATCCATGTAAAATATTTTTTTAGTTTTCTTGGCCAATGCTTCCTGACCTCCTACTCCGCATTACTTTCCTTTTGTTCATCATAGACATCATTGTAAACTTGGTTTAATTCTTGCTCAAGTTCGGCTAAAATCTTATGACCTTCTTTAGAGCTCATGATGCCTAATCGAACTGCGTAGTCTACTTGCCTAGAAAAGCCGTACATTTGTGTATCAACTACTTCCTCAAAAGCTTTACATTGAGCGATACATAAGTGATTACGCTGATTACTAATTAATTGTCTAATCTTTTTCGCATCTTGATCCAAAACATCAATCGCGAACTTTTTTGAGATTTCTGTCTCCATGTTTGGCCCTCCTATCTAATTCACTTATTATAGCACAATTTGCCACTTTTTTAATAGCGTAGACCACACTTTTAACGGAAATTACTCCCAATTCATTCGTCTTCTAAGGAATTTTCTTCTTTTTTCAGATGAAAAACAAGGGATTTTCCAAAGAAAACTTTCGCGATTGGCTTTTCTCTAAAAATGAGAGTATAAAAAAACTCCAGAAGGATTCCTTCCAGAGTTCAACTTAATCAAAATTATTTAGCAGTTGCTAAACGTTTGTTAACTTCATCCCAGTTAACCACATTCCAGAAAGCTTTGATGTAGTCAGGACGAACGTTACTATATTTTTTATAGTAGGCATGTTCCCATACATCTAGCCCTAAGATAGGTGTTTTACCATCTGTTAGTGGAGAATCTTGGTTGGCAGTTGAAGTGATTTCAAGTTTGCCATTATTAACAACTAACCACGCCCAACCTGAACCAAAACGGCCAGTTGCTGCTGCAGCAAATTGTTCTTTAAATGCATCAAAGCTACCAAAAGCTTCATCGATTGCTGTTTTAACGTCTCCTGTTGGTTCGCCACCAGCATTTGGAGCCATAATTTCCCAAAAGAAAGTATGATTAGCATGTCCGCCACCGTTGTTTTGAACTGCCGTACGAATATCTTCAGGTACATTAGCTAAGTCTGCTACTAATTCTTCTACTGACTTGCTGCCTAATTCAGGATGTTTTTCAATCGCTGCATTCAGGTTTGTCACGTATGTGTTGTGATGCTTATCGTGATGCAAGTGCATTGTTTCCACATCAACATGTGGTTCTAAAGCGTCATATGCATAAGGTAATTCTGGTAAAGTGTAAGTCATTCTAATACCTCCAATAGATTGTGTGTTGTTAATCTCAACACCTTTACTGTATCACTATTCAAAACCATAATCAAAGGAAATGCTTACTTTTTTCGTCAGTTTTTCTCTTCTTGTATTTCTTGATCAAAAAGATTACAATGACGAAGATGAGGAAAAGGAGCTTTTTGTCTCTTTTTACCTAACTAGTCAAATTCTATGGTGTCTGATTGACCCATATAAAGGAGAAAACATGAGTTTATTTCAATTATTTAAATCGGCCTTTGTGCAGCCACAGAATCTGCTAGCTGCCAAGGACAAATCATTTCCAAAAACCTTTCTGTATTTGTTGCTGCTAAGTATTGTGATGTTTATTCCAGTCGGAATCGAAATTATCAATGTTGTCGAGACTGTCCAAGAAGATTTAAAGGCCATTACTGATCAGTTACCTGAGTTCAACATTGCCAATGATCAGTTGGTGACTGATCAAAAAGAGGCCGGCTTTATCTATCAAACGGATTATCTGATTTTCACCTTCGATCCAGATGGAAAACGAGAACCCAGCGACTTGCAAAATGATTTAATCGGTAACGTTATGGGTGTTGGCCTATTAAAAGATCAATTTGTTTTTACAATGACAGATGAAAATCTGTTAACGTCTCTTGTACCTTCGACCTTAATGAAAATTCCTTATAAAAATATTGACAGCCGTTTACTAACGAAAGAGTGGTTAACAAGTACTGCTCAATCATCCGGTAGTATCAGTCGTCTGATTAGCCTTTCTTTTTTAGTTGCCCTTTTACCGATTGCATTTGACTTTTTGCTTAATATTGTCATGATCAGTTTAATGGCCAACATCTTTAATCGAATGCGTCGTGGCTCGATGCGTTTTTCAGAAACCTTTAAGATCGTCAGTTTTTCTGCCACTATCCCAGTTATTTTGACGGCATTAGCCGTGGTGGTCTTTCCTACTTTTAACGCTAATTATCTTTTGATGGTTCTGACTTTCTTTATTTACATAAGGGTTATTAGGCCAACTTTACCTGATCCTACTCGAAAAGAATAACAAAAAAATAGTCAGACCTACTGGCTATTTTTTTTGTCTAAAACACTATCATTTCAAACTGTCCGCGATTTTGTTACAATTGAATCAATGAGTCTATTATCCCTAAATTATTAACTGTTCAACATTTAGCGATACGTGACCCTGTACATAACACAAGGAGGAGTTCCATGAGTCAACCAATTATTTTATTAATGCGAACTATTTCAGATGATTATTTACAAACTTTAAAAAAAGCAGCCCAAGGTTATCAATTGGTGACTGCCGAAGAGTCAGCCACAATCAACTTAGATGATGTGGAAATTATCATCAGCTGGCGAGACGACTTGGGTAACAAAATTTTAGCTTCCCCAACTAGCCAATTAAAATGGGTTCAAGTCTATTCAGCAGGAGTGGACGACTTACCTTTGGATAAGCTGAAAGAAAAAAAGATTCTCTTATCTAACGCTAGCGGAGTTCACGGAATTCCTATTAGCGAAACTGTTATTGGTATGTTGCTTAGTCATTATCGTGGATTGCACTTGGCTTCGATAAATCAACTAGACAATAAATGGGACAATCGAATTAAAGTCACTGAGCTTAACGGCCAGTCACTACTAATTGTCGGCACAGGGGCAATTGGCCGACAACTTGCAAAAGTAGCCACTGTCCTTGGGGTGAACGTCTATGGACTCAACCGTTCTGGTTATCCCCTAGATGATTTTATCGAGACATACCCTCAAGCAGATATTGACCGAGTCTTACCTGAAATGGATATTGTGATTAACATCTTGCCTCTGACGTCAGAGACTCACTATTTTTATGATACTGATCGTTTCCAGTTAATGAAAGATGGGGTCGTTTTTATTAATGTGGGTCGCGGACCATCGGTCAATACTGCGTCCTTGATTGAAGCCTGTCAATCAGGAAAAGTTGGTTTTGCTGGTATCGATGTCTTTGAAGAGGAGCCCTTGCCTGTTGATAACCCTCTTTGGCAGATGGAGAATGTCCTAATCACTCCTCATATCTCTGGCAAAACGACTCAATACAATGCTCGTTTCTTTGATATTCTTATGGATAACCTTCAGGAATACCTCAAAAGGGGACAATTAGTTAGAAATCAAGTGCAAATTGATCAAGGTTATTAACATTCAGGTCAAAAAAATAGACAGCAAACCTTTGGGTTTGGTGTCTATTTCATCTATAGAGATTAATTATGTGACAGAAGATTCTCATGGTTAATCGTCTTCCGTGTAAAAATAAGTTGGTTCATCTTTTTTTTCATCGTAGTCAACTAATAGATCATGACCATGGAAAAACCAATCATCTGATTCCTCAGCGAAATAATTAATCCCACCTTCAGCCACACTGCCTAATAATTCACGATGAGGTTCTGTCACTTCCATTCCTGTTGTAAAACCTGCATGAACATTCGTCGCACCACCGTATTTACCAAAGAAACGGACATTGTCGCCAGTTTCTAATTCTAACTCTTCAGTAAACCACTTTTGTGCTTTCGGAGAAACTGTAATTTTCATAAAATAACCCGCTTTCCTTTTTGATACTTTATTTTAGCACAAAAAGAGAAAAATATCGGTCATTTTGCTTTCAGCAACCTGTTGGCTATATTAATTGCGGCAGTGCCTCTTAAGTTATTAGGGAAAACACTCTGGACAACTCTTCTTTGCTGAGACTTTCGAAAGTTAAAAAATTTGTTTACTGCATCTTCTCATCTAAGCGATCCACGTCTTCATCGGCCCCAATTAAAAGCAAGCAATCATTTTTCAAGACTAGTTCTTCTGCAAGTGGCGAAATAATTAGTCGCTCGCCCCGTCGAATTGCCACAATGTTTAAACCAAATTTTTGACGAAAGTTTAACTCCAATAAATTTTTGTCAAAAAATTTCGGATTAGTGACTTTCACTTCTGCTAGCGAATATTCATCTGATAATTCTAAATAATCCAGAATATTTTTTGATACAAGGTTGTGTGCCACCTTAATTCCCATATCTCGTTCTGGATGAACCACTCGATCCGCCCCAATTTTATAGAGGACTTTTGCGTGATACTCATTTTGAGCTTTCGCCGTTACATTTGGCACGCCCATTTCCTTGGCCATTAACGTGACTAAAATACTCGCTTGAATGTCTTCACCTATGGCAATAATCACATGATCAAAGTTACGCAATCCAAGAGAGCGCAATGTCATCTCATCAATGGCATTAGCTACAACTGCATGAGTAGCAATATTCATATACTCATTGATCCGATCTTCATCCCGATCAATCGCTAATACTTCTTGTCCAGATTCAATTAGTGTTTCACAGAGACTGCCACCAAAACGCCCAAGACCTATAATTGCAAAGTTTTGCTTCATCTTCTTGCTCCATTTCTCCATCTTCTAATTGACCTTCTTAACTCACAATGCCGTGCTTAAAGGCATAAATTGCCGCTTGCGTACGATCTTCCACATCTAATTTAGACAAAATATTAGACACGTGGGTTTTAACCGTTTTAAGTGTGATAAACAATTCATCTGCAATTTCTTGATTGCTTTTACCTTCGGAAATTAATAATAATATTTCATTTTCTCGATTAGTTAAATCCTCATGCAAAACAGGTTCGTTTTTACGCGTCATCCGTTCCATCATTTTGCCTGTTACTTCTGGTTCTAAAACTGTTTCTCCACGGAAAGTGGCACGAATAGCGTTGGCAATTTCACCAGCTGTCGATGTTTTGAGCAAATAACCAGCCGCTCCAGCTTCAATGGCCGGATAAACTTTCTCGTCATCAATAAAACTAGTGACAATAATTATTTTAGCTTCTTTCCAATCAGTCAGAATGGCTTTGGTTGATTCAATGCCATCCATAACATCCATAACTAGGTCCATTAAAATAATATCTGGTTTTAATTCCAAGGCCTTCTCATAGCCAATTTTCCCATTTTCAGCCTCACCGATTACTTCAATATCATCTTGAATCGCTAAATATGAAGACACGCCTAATCTTACCATCTCGTGGTCATCTACAAGTAATACTTTAATCACCCTTCACACTCTCCTTTATCTTATTGGTCCGATGTCCCTTGTTTCTACGCATTAAAAATGCTAGAACAACAGCTCTCCTTTATCTTATTGGTCCGATGTCCCTTGTTTCTTGGTTGCTTCCCTTAATTTTTATCACCGATGTATGCCGATTTATTAGGGTTCGTTTTCTTCTAATGCTGTGTTAACGGTTATCGTTTCATTCGATTCGTCAATCATGTTTAAGACGGGAACACGAATTTCGACACTAGTTCCTTTGCCTTTAAAACTAATGATGCGGCAGGAGCCTCCCATGCCTGTTACACGCTCTTTAATATTGTTTAAGCCATAACTCCCCACTCGACCTTCATCGACATCAAAACCGACGCCATCGTCTATCATTCGCAACATCATATTTTGGTCAACTCGTTTTAGAAAGACTTCTAACGAACTGGCTTTTGCATGACGTAAGGTGTTAGAAAGCAGTTCCTGAACAATCCTAAATAAATGATCTTCAACACCACTTGGCAGTGTGACATCTTCAATTTCCCAGGTCATATCTATTTGTATTTTAGTTTGCAATTCTCTTAATAACTGTTCGACGCCTTTTTGTAGTGTTTTCCCTTCAAGAGTAATCGGGCGTAAATGCAATAGCAGCGCCCGCATCTCTGATTGAGAGGCATTGATGATTGAACCAACCATATCCAGTTGTTTTTGAAATACATCAGGGGACTCTTTTTTTACAGCTTCTTCCTGTAAAGCTGACAACATCATTGCTGCCGCAAACAATTGCTGACTGACAGAATCGTGGAGCTCACGAGCTAATCGGTGACGCTCTTCACGCAGAATTTGTTCCTTGGATTCACCATCCACCATTTGTGGTCTGCTAGTTAAAATTTGTAACTCTTTAGACATCGTTCGCATATTATCATGGACCTTTGTTAAGTCCTTATCGATATCGGTAATATAAGGATCATCTTCTGAAGCTCGAATGCCTTTTAAAAATAAATTGCTGTCATAGTTGCCAGTTGCTAATAAACGGATTTTCTCTTCAATTTTACCATACTGTGCCCGTCTTACGAAATAAACGGTCAAAATAACAATAAAACTAACCATTAAAGAAATCACAAAAATATAAACAATAAAGGGAATATGAAAGATTTTTGCTTCAATCAATTCCAATAACCAACGCTCTTTTCGTTGGGCATAAAAATAAGCATACAATGTCAATACCAAAATAATATTAGTAAACATAAATGTGTAAACAAAAAGTAAAGGTCGGGTCAGTCGAGACATCATATACGAATCACCTCAACATCTCCCATAAACGTGCTAGTCACAATCTTCAATCGACGGCTGTTGCCATCATAATCATCGCTATAAATTTTTAATGATTCATTTTTAACTCGGAAAAACTCATCTTCAAAGATGACATTCCCCAATAAGGTGGAATGTTCCAAGACAATGCCAATGCCAACAGGAACAAGGACACGAGTTCTCCCAAAACCTTTGCGAATCATGATAACGTTGTCTGTCTTTGGTAAAAGGGTATTCCCTAAGTCAATAATCGTATCGCCTGAAATAATCGTGAAATTAATATCATCCCACTCATAGACACTGCTACCAATTCGCTGATTGCCAATCCACGGTCGTTTAAAACGGCGACCATTTTTAGGATCACTTTCGGCAGTTTCAACCATTACCATGTGTTTCTTGCGCCAAGGTGCGCTATCAAACAATGCCACCCCTGATACTTCGACGCCTTTTAGCCCAATAAAAATCACTGCAAATACCATCATTATCCAAATAAGCGGGCTGCTTATTAATAAACAGAGAATAATAACAGCAACACTGACAATCATTTGGAATTGATTAAAGGATGTCTTGACCTCTCTTTTCAGAGCATAAACCAAATTTACAAGTGCAAAAAGAACTATTGCGATCGCTCCAGGATTTTGAATCAGCTGATATGCTGTTAATATTAATAATAATGCTTCCACTACGATGAAAAATTTCCATGAGCTTCTCATTTTTTTCGCTCCAATCTCAAAATAATTTCTCCCCCTATTATACCGATGAAATATCTTTTTCGGGAGTAGCTTTAGAAGGACTATGACCTACGACTTTAGTCTGAGATCGGTTCATCGTCTTTGCAAGCTTATGAGCTCATTGACTCTCTTTAAAATCATACCTAACTCCACTCGAAAATGCTACAATTTTTGATAGTTAACCACTATTTTTTTACGTTCACTTAAACTAAAGGAAAAGACTGAGAACAGTCGTCTCAGTCTAGGTCTTATTATGATACTTTTAAAATTTTAACCTGCATGTCGCCACCAGGTGTATTAATTGTGACTTCGTCATCCAAACGTTTGCCGATTAATGCTTTCGCAATCGGTGAATCATTCGAGATTTTCCCTGATAATGGATCGGCTTCAGCACTTCCAACAATTGTGTATTCTTCCTCATCACCATCTGGTAATTCGATAAAGGTCACAGTTCTACCTAAAGAAACCTCGTCATTGTCAACACCCTTATTATCAATGATTTGCGCAAAGCGAATCATATTTTCCAAGGTCGTAATACGACCTTCCGTAAAGGCCTGCTCATCTTTTGCTGATTCATACTCTGAGTTCTCTGATAAATCACCAAAGCTACGAGCGATTTTAATCCGTTCAACAATTTCTTTTCGTTTAACTGTTTTTAATTCTTCTAATTCTTGTTCTAATTTTTCTTTACCCTCTAGGGTCATTGGGTATATTTTTTCTACCATGATCAATTCTGCTCCTTTTAAATTACCTGTTTAATGTAAAATGAATAGCTTTCCCAGAAAGCTATCTGGAAAAGCTTCATAATTTTATACATCAAAGATTACCACGTCTTTTAAAAATTGTAAATAGTAAAAGCGTTTTTTTGTCTTCATTGTACAATGTTTGGCAACTTTGTGACTGTTTTTTTAGTTCTAAAAAGCTGCACCTTCAACTCTTTTAAGCTGTTATTACCAAGGAAAAAAACTCTCAGTTAACTAACCTCTAAATAAGTTGGGTGCAGATCTTTTTAAATCCTATTTTTCTAAATTATCGATGTATTCCTCTTTCAATTTCAAATGCTCTTCATAAGTATTAGCAAAATAAACTTTTCCAGTTGTAATATCTGCTAAGAAATAGATATAGTCATTTGGTTCTGGATTCAGAACTGCATCGACGGCTTGTTCACTCGGGTTATTAAATGGTCCCGGCCCAAAGCCCTTATTGATGTATAAGTTATACGGCGAATCAACTTGCGTATCCTTATTTGATAGATGTACTTTGTGTTCTTCCATAGCGTATAAAATGGAAATATCTGATTGTAATGGCATATCCTGCTCAATCCGATTAAAGAAAACTTGGGCAATATTACGACGATCGCTTTCTTCTACTCCTTCTTTTTCAACCAGGGAGGCTAGAGTTAAAATTTGTTGATTGGTCAAGCCACTATTAGCAATCAATTCTTTTTTAGAAGCCATTATCGTATTGGTCTTGTCCACCATTTGAGTCAAAATATCTTCTACTTTTGTCTCTTTGTAATAGTTGTACGTTGCTGGGAACAGATAACCTTCTAAACGGTAGCGAACATCTTTAGCGTCTTTGACACTAGCTAATAATTCTGGGTATTTCTCGACTAAGCCGTTGAAGAAGGCTTCATCTTTGACAACTGCTAAAAATTCTTCTTTGGTTACCTTAGTCTTCTCAGCAAAAATATCACCAATTTTATCAATTGAATAACCTTCCGGCACTGTGATTTGAGCATCCGCTAAGGCGACTGGTTCTGCAGTACCACCTTGTTTCAACAGCTGTCCGATTTCATTTAACGTCATATTGGGAGCCATTTGGTAATAGCCACCTTTAAAATCAGTTAAATTATTAGTTTTCACATAATAGGTAAAAACTAAGCCACTTTTTATGACTTTATTTTTTTCTAATATCCCACCAATGTCTTTATTGCTAGAGCCAATCGGAATTTCTACTTGTACCATCTTCTCATTTTTAACATCCAATGGCTTTAATCCAGCTTGGAAATACCGGTAAAAAGAGAAACCTAAGGCGACTAGCATTAATAACAACGAAATAACCACAATAATAACAATCTTTTTAACCATTGAGCTTTCTTTTTGACGCTCATCTTTGCGGCGACGGCTTTCTCTTTGTCGGGCATTCATTTCTGGTGTTTGGGCCACACGATTCAGCTCCTCAACTTCTTCTTCAAACTCGGGTGCTTCTGGCTGTTCATGGCTCTCCCGAAACGAAAAGGTCTCCCTTGGAAGTGGTCTCGTTTCTGAAAGAGACTCTTCCTGAAGCGAGTCACGCTCACTTATCTCAGATTCCTCCGAGCTCTTACTGCCTTCGTTCGCTTCCTTAATGGATTGTAACACGCGCTCTCGAATGCTTGGTCCGTCACTTGAACGAGGAATATCATCAATATCGATGTCATTATCAGTATCGTATCTGTCGGTTTGATTATTTTGATGTTTCTCTTCATCTTGGTCGAAATGGTTGTTATTACCCAAAATGAAACCTCCTAACTACTTATCTAAACTAAGTCATAACTTCCATCATTATACACGAAAGCATCCCAAAGATAAAATCATTTTCACGGATTGTCATTTCTTCTTATTAAAGAATTAAGAATTTTGTCACAATTGTGTTACGAACTTAATAATCCACAGTAAATAAAGAAGGAGTAGCCTCTCAGCTACTCTCTCTAACCTGTCCTATTGCGCTAATACTTTGTCTTCATTAAACCATTTCATACTGATTTCTTGCGTTTTTCCTTGATCGGCCAAACTCTTAATCGCTTGATTGATTTTATCTACGGTTTTTTTGTCTTCTTTCCGAGCTCCAACCGCATAATCCTCTTCACCAAATTTACTAGGTAAAATAACATATTTTTCTGGATCATCTTCTTTTGAAATATAGTATTCAGCAAACACACTGTCAATAATAAAGCCGTCTAATCGACCATTATTCAAGTCCAGAAATGTTTCCATAAAGGTTGGGTAGAGGACTGCTTCGTTATCTTTAACCAAATCCAGCATTAACTCAGGCTCATCGATTAAGTTTGCTTCTCCACTGGACCCTTCTTGTGCACCGATTACTTTACCTTTCATATCCTCATAGTCGTTGATATTATTTTTCTTCAGGGTCACAATCACTTGTTCATTTTTTAAGTAAGGCTTAGTAAATGCTACTTTAGCTTTTCGTTCTTCGGTCACAGTATACCCGTTCCAAATCAAATCAATCGTGCCATTTTGTAATTCTGTTTCTTTCATCGACCAGTCGATGGGCTGAATTTTAGCTTTGACACCCAATTCCTCTGCTACTGCTTTTGCCAGATCAATATCAAATCCAACTAACTCATCATTTTCATCTCGAAATCCCATCGGAACGAAAGTGTCATCCACTCCCACAACAATTTCACCTTTTTGCTCAATTTTCTCCCAATCAGTGGATTTATCCTTGGCTACTTCTTTATTAGTGCTACAAGCTGCTAATGCCAAAACCATCCCCGCCATAATCATTCCCGTTGCTAGTTTTTTCATCTCATTCATCCTCACTTTTTTTATTTGATAGGTTCTACTTCAATCAATTGGTCTGCTACCTTCTTAGCAAACTCATGATCATGAGTCACAATAATTTGCGTGACCCCTTCTTTTTTTAACTTTAAGATATTATCAGCCACATTATCCCTTAAGCCAGGGTCTAAGGCACTTGTTGGCTCATCGTAACATAATACCTTAGGATTCATTAGTAAGGCTCTAGCGATTGCTACACGCTGTTTTTGACCTCCTGATAATTCAAAAGGATAACTGGCTGCTTTTTCACTTAATGCTAAAATATCTAAAATCTTCTGTGCCTTTTCTTTTGCTTCCGCTTTACTGATTTTTAAGACTTTAACTGGTGCTAAAATCAAATTATCCATAATCGATAGATGAGGAAATAAATTAAAATCCTGAAAAACGATTCCGATGCGACTTGCCCCTGATTGATGAGCTAATGGGTTGATTTCTTCATCGTCGATTAAAATATGACCACTGTCCATCTCTTCTAGGCCACAAATACAGCGTAACAAGGTGGTTTTCCCACCACCAGAAGGGCCAACAATTGCCATGATTTGACCATCTGGTAAGCTTAGATTCATTTTGTTTAATATTTGTTTGTCACCAAAACTTTTACTGACATCTCTAATGGTTAACATTACGACCGCTCCCTTCTATTGATAATAGTTAACTCGCTTCTCAACCACTCTTAGCAGCAGTGTCACGATACCTGTTAAAATCAGGTAAAAAATCATAACTTCTACGAGCGGAATAATACTAATTTCTCGAGTCATTGCGGCTTTACCAGCCTTCATAACATCACTGAGTCCCAAAGCGTATACTAGAGAGGTGTCTTTGACCAAGGTGATGATTTCATTTCCTACAGATGGCAAAATAATTTTAAAGACTTGAGGAAAAACGATAGTCATTACCGTTTGGAATTTACTTAAGCCCAGCACCTTTGCCCCTTCGTATTGACCTTGTGGAATGGCTTGAATCCCCCCACGGAAAATTTCCGCATAATAAGCAGTATAATTAATTACAAAAGCGATTAACGCTGCTGCAAAACGGTCCAAGACTAAGCCCTCACTTAACAGGGGGAGTCCGAAGAAAATAAAAAACATTTGCAGTAAGAGAGGCGTGCCTCGTATCACCCATGTATAAACGCCGATAATCCAACGAAGTGGCTTGAAACGACTTGTGGCACCTAACCCTACAATAAATCCTAGTGGCAAAGACAAAATTAACGTCCAACCGAATAAGGAAAGAGTTGTTTTTAGGCCTTCGAATAAAGAAGGAAACACTTTAATTGCTAAATCCATCAATAACACATCCTTTCAGCTACTATAATTCTTTGATAAAATTACTTAACGCCTGTTCTCCACCTTGACTTAATTCTGGCAGAAATTGAAAACCAACTAGGGCTTTTTCTTGAATAATAGCTGGAAACTTAACACTGTATTGACTCAATGCCTTAATCTGATCTAACTCACAATCTACGGTCAATAAATGATTGTAAATCACGAGTTGGCCATCTAATTCCGCTGTTAATGGATTAGCCTCTTGGACGCCAATGAGTTTACTTGCCCCTCTATGTGGCAAAGGGAATTCCTGATCTTCAGGTAAATTCTCGCTGAGACCTTCCAACAGATCTAAGCCAGAGGTAAAACCATCAACAGTTGTTCCTTCAAATAACAGATGCATACCTAGACCAATACCTAAAAGTGGTTTCCCAGCTTCAACGTGAGCCTTAATAACTGAACTTAATCCCATCTCTTTCAACTTAGCCATTGCCCCCTGATAGTTTGTTCCATCAGGTAAAATCAAGCACTGACTTGCTGCAATGACATCAGCTTGGTTGCTAATATCTACTTGACACCCTAGCCTTTTTAAAACCTTCACTAAATCTGAAACATTATTTTCTTGATAATTTACAATGACAATCACTCGTCGGTCACAACCATTTCTTGCGATTAACATTCATCGCTTATTTTATTTAAGAATTACAAGTACAGGACGTTCCAGTATTCTTAAGTCATCATTCTAGCCACTGAACGTCTTAAAAACTTTCCCAATAGGTATCTCACACTTTCAACTACAGGCTTTACTTAAACCTTTTGGAAAAAAAAAAAGTCCTCTTAGCATCAGTGTAAATGCTAAGAGGACGAGATAATCAAATCACGTGGTTCCACCCCAGTTTGCAGTTGCCTTGCGACAACTACCTCAGAAAGTCTTATAGACTTATGCGATAACGAGCATACCGATTAATCCTACTGTTATTCAGAAAAATAGCTCCCAGCTGTGTTCATTACCCATGTGTTGCCCTTTCTCACCATCCAAGGACTCTCTAAAAACACTTATGAATAACTAATTGGTCTGTTCTAAGCTTTTAGTTCTAATTAAATTCTAATGAACTTTTCAATACTTTATCACGTATTTTAACATCCGTCAACTATTAATTCCTAAATCATATCAATGGTATAGATTAACACACTCGCATCGTCCATTAATTTAAAACGCGGGTACTGCTCAAATAATGGGTCTGATTTTTGGATTGTTCTTATTTCTTCCAATATCTCATCTAACTCAGAGGAAAACAAACGCTCAAATAGATCTTGAGGGCTGCTGTATAGTCTTAAGATATCGTATGCTTCCCAAAGACCATCACTCATTACTGCAACTCGTGTTATTTGATTCAAGGGTAGAGTAAATTGTCTGGCCCCCTCTATCCCTTGGGCTGTTGGATCTAAAATCCAATAGCCCTCTGAGCTATTTCGTTTCCGTCGATTTTGCTTTAATAGTTTATTGACAAAAGGACGAGCTTCCTTGGGACTTATCTGCTTTTCCTCAGCAATAGCGAGCATTCTATTCAAGGCGTGTTGATCACTTTTCCCTAGATTTTCATCATCTAAAATCATCAATTGACCTCGTTCTTCAATCAAAATAGGTGAATCCCCTAATTGAAAAAGCTCTAGCTGGTTTGTAAATTCGTTAAAACGAACGACTGACAACGTGGCGTTCGGTAACTTATCTAAGTCGTAGTCCCCCTTTTTTCGTGCCAACAATTCTCGATATTCTTCTAGCAAGCAGTCACAAGCAGCTTTCACGTGACTGGCAATCGGCTTGCTCAGATCATTTAATCGCGCCGTCAATAACTTGCCCAATCTATGAGAAAACCATTGCGCATCACTAGCATAATGAGTGACTTTGCCAGAGTATAGCCCACTAGCACCATCTATCACTAAACCGAATATAGGCGTAGCAATGACCCAATCTTCATTTTGTTCATTCCCTTGAACCGATTTAGACGTGAATTCAATCATTGGATTTCCCCTCCATATCTTAGCTTTGTTTCACTTTAACTTCAAATCTAGAAAAAAAGGTGGGACATAAAGTCGTTTTGTTTCCTCGTTAGACAACTCGTCACTGATAAACAAATGCTCCGAGCACGACGCAAGCTTCAGTCACTTAGCGCTCTCCGTTGTTCTTATTGCTTTACTACATTGTCCCTTGTTCCTACTGCTAGAACAACGACAGCAATTAGAAACAAGGGATACGACACTTCGTTCCAATCTCATCACTCGCTAACTCATGAAGCGTTTAGCATTTAGAAGCAAGGGACATCGAATTGAGCAGACTTTTGAAACGGGTCTATCGCACAACCTTCGTTAAAACATTCAAGAGTGAGACAATCGTCCCACTCTTGAATGTTTTACGCCAAGGCGCCCATTGGATCCCATGGAGCAAGAACCGTGACACTATCTTCAGCAACTACTTGTTTTAATTCTTCTGATAGGTACTCTTTTTTCACTACGATTTGGTATGTATATTCATCCATCCAAGCATCACTCATCACAAAATAACCTTTCGTGCCAACTTTATCTCCCCAGCTGTTTTCGACTTTCCATTTAGTAGAATCACCGTCGACAATATCCACACCAGTTAATACCATGGCATGGGTCATTAGACTTTCACCAAAGTCCAAGCGTTCCGCTTTCGTCATGGAAAAATCTACCCCTAGAGTTAGATCCACATCATAAATATCGGTTGCCATAATACCCGAATCACGAGTTGAGGATTGGCCTACATCACAACCATACCAAACCGCTTCTCCTGTTTTTAACTGAGCGATTGCCAGTTCTTTAAATGTTGGCATATCCACGTTTAAATGACGCACTTCTTTGCCACCTACAACGTTACCAAGCATTTCAACTGTGTACAATTGATTAAACGGTTTATCTGCAGTGGGAGCATTAATGACGCTGATGTAGTCGTTTAGATCTAGACCTACAAATTTCTCATAAAAAGTTTGTGGCGTTAAGTCCTTTTCAAGGTGATACTGTTTTTCTTCATCACGGTACTCAAAATCAAAATTTGTTGGAGGCGTTCCTAAAGAGGTTGCCAATAGTTTGTAAACACCTGCCAGCATTTCTGATTTTTTATCGGTCAACACTTCTTCACTAGCCTTCTCTGCTACTAGTTGTCGCAAAATAACCGCATCTTTACGTAATTTTTTGTTTAAGTATGTGTTAAGCTCCCGAGAAGCAGAGCTACTGTGAGCTTCGGGCATGACTACTTTTGGCACTACTCCATATTTTTGAATCAAAGCGACTAACATGTCCCATTGACCACCATCTTGTTGAGGAGTTTGCAATAAAAAGGCCACTTTCCGACTGGTTAACTGCTCATTTCCAGTTGAAATAATATTTTCATAAAAATAATTTGCTTTTTCAAACTTATCCCAAAAAAATGTATAATTCTGTGACAGTTCAAAGTCTTTCAATTTGAAACTTGTGGCAATCTGATGGCGAAACGTATTTAACGCTGCAAACATCCAGCAACGACCACTTTGTTTTTGATTGGAAACATCTCCTGTATCCAAATCAATGGAAAAGACTGGCGTGTTTAATACCTGCGATTGTTGGTTTTCTGATGAGGCTAAGATACCATTTTTGACCACAGCTTGTTGCGCCATCCGGTTTTTTTTACACGTTGTGAATTTTTCTGCATAAGCAGCAATTTGAGCCGCTTGAATCTCTTGAGACATTAAATCCCTTCCCTTCTGTTGTACTCATCATCCATTCTACTCCTTTTAAAAGTATCCTGCCATTGATTTCAGAAAAAAATGAAAGTTATTTTTTAGGTTAACCTAATTTTTGAAGGAGAATCTCCACTTTTTACCAACAAGAGGCCGACATAGTTGGGAGACAATATCTGTCGAAAGTATCACAGTGGTGATTAAACTTAAAAGAACCAGCACCAGAAAGAGGGGGGCTGTTAAACTGGCATCGGTCAGGCTACTAGCACGTAACCCTTTCACGATAAACCCATGGAGCAAATAGGTAAAGATGGTGTTTTGACCCCATTTAGTAAAGAAAAAGGCTCTTTTAGGGACTAAAATCAAGAATGCCAAAATCCCCATAAAGCTTAAGCTATAAATATAAATTCTAACCAGCCAGCCAAAATTAGGATCATCTAGAAAATGATCATAGGGCTGCGAACCAAACACCCAATACTTATTCATTGACGCGTTTTGTTGAACCAAGGTTGCCAAAATAAAAAACAAACTAATTCCTAGCCATTTGTAACATCTGTCTTGAATAAATTTCATATGTTCCTTCGTTAAAAAATGACCTACTAGGAAAAATGGAAAAAAGACAACAGTTCGTGACAAACTCATGAGATGATTAACCCAGTCGATATACCCTGCTGCAATACTGATCCCAAAAGCCAGAGCAATACTCCACCCTGCTGGTAACTTTGTGAAAGCATATAAACCTAAGTGCCAGCAAAAGAGGCTGACTAAAAACCACAATGACCACTCAGGATTTGATAAATCAAAATCGACTGATCTACTAGAATCGATCAGATAATAAAAAACAGCATAGATGAGTTCAAAAATGATATAAGGAAACACAATACTCCTGACCAATTTTTGCAGGTAACCCGGCCGTTGAAACCCTTTCGTAAAATAACCAGAAATCAGCACGAATGCTGGCATATGAAAGGTGAAAATAAAATAGTACCCATCTTCTAACAAAACACTATCACCAATAAAAGGCTGAATAAAATGTCCGAACACCACAAGCAGTATTAGCAAAAATTTAGCATTATCAAAATAAGATTCTCTGATTTCTTTTCCTTCTTTTTTCATAAGCTCTCCTACTTTTTTCGAATCCATTCATTCGATTAATTAAACTATATTCTCACTAAAGTATACAGGTAAATTATTTCAACCGAGTAACAGTCAGATTATTTTGATTAACGATTAGATAACTGGTGATTTCTCATTGTAATATCATTTTACAACCCTTTAATGTACATCAATAAATTGAACTGTTAATAAACTGACAGTTAAGCAGCCGTCTTTTGAGGGTGTTTTTTTCACAAAACTATTACAAAAAAAGGAAACTGAGACGTGAATCTCAGCTTCCCTTTTTATGTAATTTCCGCTCGCTGGTCAAGATGTTTCAGATAACGCCAGCGAGAAACAAAGAAAAAGAGTAATTGAAAAACTAGGTAGGACAATACAACTCGCATCACATATGTCACAATAGGTAATTCAATGAGGACACGCAAGCAAAGCATTGCTATTACAAAATGCACTATAGCAATTATAATTGGCACAAAATACATCACTAACATCTCACGGGTGACTACTTTATGGCGTTCTTGACGTGATACGCCTAAAATATGCAAGGAGCGATGGTATTTTCCATCTCGATCCAATTCACCAAAAAGTCTAAAATAGAGAATGCAGGCGGCGAAAGTGAAGAATACAGCCCCTAATAACACGCTAATCATGAGTATTAAACCATTGCCTTGCTTCGTTTCTAACCAAGTTTGATACATTGACGTATACATAAAATAATGATCATTTAACATTGCTAATTCAGCTAACTTATAAGCAGGAATTTCCTCGTCATCAGTCAACGGTGTCTCCATCAAAAATCGATCCATTTTCTCAGAAGCTTGTAATTCCAATTGATCTAAATGCTGGCGAATTAAGCGGTCTGATTGTGAACCTTCTGTCCATTCCGGATAGTGGATAATAAAGGTTGGTGATCCAAGATAACTTTCTTCTGGTTTTTTTAAATATTCTGCTTGTTTGGCTTGGTACACTTTTTTATACATAGCATCACTGACTACACCTATCGGGCTAAAGGAAATATTAAATCGTTGGGTGCTGTAACGATATGATATGGCCGACTGTTCACCTGTCTCGGTGTAAGTAATCGCGCCTTCAACTACTTGCCTATCAAGTTTGTTGGCTTTAATTTCATTGACCATTGAATTGGTTGTTGCTAATAACAGCATGCTGGTCTCACTTTTTAAAGTTAATGACTTTTGCTTATCGAAAGCCAACAATTGGTTCACTTGGCTAAGAGGTACAATGGGTACATAGTTTGATTCACTTGTTCCCTTTGCCTGATACTCAATTCCTAGTGGCATAACTTCCGTCACAAAGGGTTTATATCCTGCCTCTTCAATACTTTTTTTAATAAAGTTGACATTCTCTTGGTGATAATCAGATACTTGACCATCTGCTGAACCACTAGCACCGTAAACATAAGCAAAGCTATTTTCTTGAGTCGTAGCAAAATCAGAACCGCCCACAGCCATGGTTGTGCCTATTCCTACAAACGCTACTGAGGCCACTATACCAATCATAAAATACATCATTGCATTATTTTTCATCCGATAAACTAAATTACTAATGGTTAACATATTCGTCTGCTTAAAGAAAAACGGTCGCTTCTTAAAGAAACTAAACAAGCGAATACTGTTCTGATTAAAAAATAAAAAGGTACCTGCTATGGTTAGCAAGACACACAAGATAAGCATCCACAAACCAATTGACTCAGCATTTCGGAAACGAATGACAAAAGTCAGAACACTGGCATAACCACCAAGTAATAGGAGGATGCTAGCGGCGGCCAAGTACCACTTTGTTTGAGGTTCCGGTAATGGCTTTTCTTCTGACTTAGACATCTCTGCCAAGTTCTCTGTTTGAATCCGAGTGGTAGTAATCACTGCAATCAACATAAATATTAAACCATAGGCGACGACCGTTAAAATGATAGGCTTCGTCGGCACATAAAATGGCATTCCTTCCTCCAAAGCCAACAAATTTTGGCTAATCAATAAAATCAACTTAGAAAAAATTGTGCTGATCAAAATACCAAAACTGATAGAAGCACTCCCTAAAATAATATTTTCTAAAAAAATCATCTTTCTTAAGTCTTTTTCTGACATCCCCAAAATCAAGTAGACTGAAAAATCCCGTTTGCGGCTTTTCAAAAAAATACTAAATGTATACCATAAAAATATAAATGACATAATAACAATCACAACTTGAGAGGCGACGATTCCCATAATTCCTAGCGTGGATAATGCTTCCCCACTGGCAATCATGCTTTTCTGAAGTTCCGGATGAAAATACAATAAGGCAAAAATAAAGAAAACCATGACGGAAAAAAGACTACTGAGAAAATAAGAGGCATAAGCTCGTCCATTGCGTAAGACGTTACGGATGACGAGTTGCTTGAAATTCATGATTCGTCCCTCCTAAATGGGCTAGGACATCTAAAATCTTCTGGTAGAACATTTCACGGTCATCTCCACAATAAATTTCATTAAAAAACTTGCCGTCTTTTATAAAAACAACACGATGAGAATAACTAGCCGAAACGGCGTCGTGAGTGACCATTAAAGTCGTTACCTCACGCTCTTTATTAAATTTTTCCAACAGTTGCATCACATCTCCTGCCGCTTTGGAATCAAGGTTTCCTGTTGGTTCATCGGCCAAAATCAGTGAAGGTCTATGGATCAGCGCTCTGGCAATCGCTACTCGCTGAGATTCGCCTCCAGATATTTCGTAGGTCCGTTTATCCCTAATTTTTAAAATATCCAGTTCTTCCATAATGTCTTGAGCTTTTCCCTTCATCAACATCACGCTCTCATTATCCAATGTCAAAGGCAACATAATATTTTCCTCAACTGTCAATGTCGGCAGTAAATTAAAGGTTTGGAACACAAAACCTAGCTCTTGACGACGAAATTCAGCCAGTTCATTTTTCGATAGCTCGTGAGGATTATTTCCTTTAATCAAAACGATACCCCCAGTCGGCTTATCCAATGTGGCAATCATGTTTAAGAGTGTTGTTTTGCCGCTACCAGAGGGGCCCATAATACTAACAAATTCACCTACTTGCACTTTTAAATCAATTTTTTTTAAGGCTTCATACGGTACGGGGCCTTGGTATACTTTTGATAAATCTTTAATTTCTAAAAGAGCCACGCTCATTTCCTCCTATATTAAAACAGTTTTCTAACTATCACCATTGTATCCTTATGGGGCATAAAAAAGTATTTATATTAATGACAACTATATGACAGCTTTGTCAGATTCACACGCACTTGAATCCAAAGAACAACAATCCATCCACTCATCAGTACCAATGGATTGTTGCAAATAACGTCATAACTTATTTTTTCAACATAATTAGATTCGATTTTTTTTACGTGTATACGAAACTTAACAGTAGCTTATTTCGCAGAGCTAAAGAAACAAGTTGATTTCCTTCATATAATAATGCCGAACCATTAAGAAGAAAAGCAATTGAGAGACGAAAAAACTTAGAAGTAATATGACTTCGATCTTGATACTTGAAAATGAGAAAATTGTATTCAATGACCACATAATCATTAAATAGTTAAGCAGAGCCACACCTAGGGGTAAAAAAAACAATATGGATAACTCTATCGTGACAATTTGTTTGCGATTCCTCTCTGGCACACCAACAATATGCAAAGTTTTATGATAACGCTGGTCACGATTTAATTCGCCGTAGCTTCTAAAATAGATTGTACTAGCAGAAAAAATAAAAAAAACAGCTCCAATTATTGCACTAATAAATAAGGTCAGTCCTTTTTCTTCTCTGCTTTGCTGTCTGGTCATATATGCCGATTTATAGTTAATAAAGGTTGCATCATCTCTCAACGTGGCACTCTTCGTTGAGCGTGTAATGTAAGAGCCAATTTTTTTGTCTAACTTCCCACTTTGTTCCCATTCTTTAAAATCAATGACGTGTAAGGGATAAAAAAAGGCTGCTTCTTTCCACCCTTTCGCAATTAGGGTAAATAACTCATCCGAAATCACGGTGATGTTCGGGTAATCCCCACCTAAATTAAAGTTTCCCTCCACAAACCGAAAACTTGAGGGGATTCGACGTTCTTTATCGCCTTCTGAATATTTGATAACCCCTGTATACTGTTTTTGATCCTGCCAACTGGGGCCATTCAAAAATAGTAGCTCGTTACTATTTTTCAGAGTCAGTTCTGCTTGGCCTTTAAAATTAGCCATATTATTGTAATCTTTTAGAGGGATTAAGAAAAGCTGCTTCCAAGAGCCCCCTTCAGCAATTGGCGCTTTAATGCTCATATTGTCATCATAAAACCTTGGGATATATTGCTTGCTTTGAAATAACAACTGAATATCTTGTCGAAATGTGGTCACATTGGTTTGATAGCCCTGATCTTCAATTGTTTTCTGAATAAACTCAACGTTTTTTTGATGAAACAGCTGATCTTTTTCACTTTTTAAACTGATTCCTTCATAAACATAAGCCAAGCTAACCTCTTGATCAGTACCGTAAACTATTTTTTCCGATAGCCCCATTGTAAGAGTCATCGATACAAATGCCAACATTGCACAAACAGTGATTAGCGCATAAACTAAGCTGTTATACTTCAATCGGTAACTTAAGTTACTCAAAACCAGTACTCGCCCCTTTTTTTGCATCATTGGCCATTTCCTCAGAAACAAACTAAAGTGAACCAACGTCTGGTTAAAGAAAAGATAAACACCCATTGTTAAAAAAATAAAAATAATCAACAAGCTTACTAAAATAACATAAGGATTGGAATTATCGTCGCTAAAAGACAAGCTGAGGTTCCATTTTGTGATTTTCATTAATGAAAATAAAGCCAAATAACTAAAGAGCAGTAACATGACACCTAAAGAAGTTAAATACTGATTGCCATTTGGCTCAATAAGCTGCGGATCTTCAAGCTTCAAATTCATGTTAGTTTGTTTACTTTTAATAAAAAACAAAGTAAAGACCGAAATCAGAAAAAAGATAACCAAATAAATTAAAGCCGTAGTGATGATCGCCTTTAATGGCAGATAAAAAGCTAAAGAAAAATCTAAACTTAGAAGATTCTGAACCACTAAAAACACTAACTTGCTCAATATTAGTCCATTCATTAAGCCCACAACTAGACTAGCAAACCCAATTAGACTATTTTCCAAAACTAGCATTTTTCTTAAATTACCCTTAGTCATGCCTATAATCAAATACAAAGAGAAACTTTGCTTCCTCTCAATTAGATATAAACGAAACATGGTCCCCAAGAAAATAAAGGCTAAGACAGCCAACAGTAACAAGGCAGACCCTAAAATCTGTTTCGTTGTCATGTAAACTGTAATCATTGATATTTGCATATTTCCCTCTGGTGTATCACCTTGCAATAAGGGGTGGTAATAAAGCATCGCTGCAATAAAAAAGATAGTCACCGAAAATACGCTGCTAAAAAAATAAGACAGAAAGACCCGTGGCTGGCGACGGATATTCTGAAAAACTAATTGATTAAAGGTCATCCTACACTCCCCTATTTCTCAACTGAGATTAAAAAATAATACTAACCCTTGTTCCAATGCCAACTTCTGATTCTATCTCAACGCTGTGATTAAGCTCTTGAGCAATTTCATGAACCAGATACAACCCCATTCCGGTCGCTTCATGGTGCTCACGGCCTTGATCGCCAGTAAAAAAAGCCTGAAAAACACGCGGTAAATCGCTTTTGGCAATTCCTCTTCCATGATCCGTGATAATCAAATGAATTTTGCCAAACGCTTGCTTAGCACTGATGTCTATTGTTTTTTCTGACATGGCAGAATACTTGATGGCATTTGATATAATCTGATACACGATAAAAGATAACCATTTCTCATCTGTTTTGACCTCCAACGCCTCATCAATCGTTATTTTAGGGTAGACATAATTGCGAATAAAATTACGTTTATGATCTGCCACTGCTTGATTTGCCAAGCATTTTAAGTTAACTTGCTCTATCACAAAATCTTGTTGAAACGATTCTAAACGTGCCATCGATAATGCAAGGGCTAAGCCTTCTTTCATGCGATCCGTTTCTTCAATTAGACTGTCTCTATCCAATTCTTCGTCTTGCATCATTAGTTCAATCACAGCTAATGGCGTTTTCATTTGATGAACCCATTGATTGATAAACCGAGTATGCTCATCTCTGGCATTTTGCAGTTGCTTAATTTCATTAAAATAACGTTGATATTGACATTGTAGCAATTCATTAATCGATTGGGATAAAGGAGAGACATCTTTGTCAATTTCTTCGTAAACATTTTTCTTCCGTTTCCGAGAAAGGGTTTGATACAAATTCCGTTGAGTCAGATAAACAAACCCAATAAACAAGCATAAGATAAAACCTGCTAAAAAAAAACCGTACAACAATACAACTGTTTTACGATAACCATCGAGCCAAACCATTCCAATCAATAAAATACTAAGAAGTACATACATTAAAATAAACGGAACTTGTTGTTTTAAGAATAATTTCATTGACTTTTCTCACCTAAATCCAACCGATATCCCTTACCTCGAACAGTAATAATCCCTTGTGTAAAACCTAAATCATGGAACTTACGGCGTAAACGTGTCACATTAACCGATAAGGTATTGTCATCAACAAAATTCTCATTATCCCACAACTTATTCAAAATCGCTTCTCGAGTCACTATATTGGGGTAGGCGCCAATCAGCAGCTCAACAAGTTCCCCTTCCTTTTTAGTTAAAAATTCCTTTTTTTCACCATTCTCCAGCTCCAGTCTTTCTGGATAATAATTTAACCCTGCTTTTGTATAAACACGCTCTTCTGAATTAGTGGCGTATTCTCCATAAACACGTCGAATATGACTTTTAATCTTGGCCAATAATAATTCATAGGAAAAAGGTTTTGTAATATAATCATCTGCACCATACTCTAAGGCCATGACTTGATCCATATTGCCTTCTCGAGCGGATAAAAAAATAATGGGGCATTTAGAATTCTTACGAATTTGTTGGGTCCAATAAAACCCATCATAATAAGGTAAATTAACATCCATTAAAACCAGTTGGGGATCTTGCTCTTTAAAAAAAGTCCCTACTGTCTGAAAATCATCTGGTGACACTACTCTAAATCCATATTTTTCTAAATGTTCACTAACTAGTTGAACGATTTTTTTATCGTCTTCCACTAATAATATTTTCACTTTTTACTCACCCCTATTTTTCTTATTGGCAGCTCATCTGAATTGCCAAGCTCCCTCTGAAGCCATCACCTATTTTTCTTTGTTTTTCAATTATTCTTATTATACAACACTTCCATGTTTTGCCATAGAGAGGAATCGATCGCTATTTCTTAATAATTTATCATTATTTTGGTAAGTTTTTATTAAAACTTATCATTTCAGCCACCATTAAATACCGAATATCATTAAACACTCTTTTTATAAACATTCTTTCGTAACCCCATAAACAATTTAGTCTTTAAATAAAGGAAAAGCTAAAGATCGATTAGCTTTTCCCTTTGTATTATTTCTTTTTAAAGACACCCATGGCGCCGCGAATTATTTCCCGACTAGCTGTTCTAAATAATTGAGTCATAAAAGTATTCGTAAATTTACTGACTGGATTATTCTTTTGCTTTTTAAGATCTTCTTTCGCCTTTTTTTCTGTTTCTTTGGCTTTTTCTTTAGCTATCTTTTCCTGTTCTTTGCGGAGCTCTTCCGCTGCTTCCAACTCTTTTTCCGTAAGAAGCTTTCTGGCTAATAATTCATAGGCTGACTCCCGATCCACTGTTTCTCTATAGATCCGGTCATAAGGAGATTGAGTAATTAATTGTTGATAAAGACTCTCATCGATAGTTCCCATCTTACTTTGAGGCGGTCTAATTCTCGCCCGTTCAACCATACTTGGCGTACCGTTCTCATCCAAAAATGAAACTAGGGCCTCGCCTACCTCTAATTCAGTTAATGCTTTCTCTACATCTAAGTCTGGGTTACTTCGGTAACTTTGGGCCGCGGCTTTAATCGCTTTTTGCTCTTTTGGGGTGTAAGCCCTTAAGGCGTGCTGAATACGATTTCCTAATTGGCTTAATATAATTTCTGGAATATCCACAGGATTCTGAGTTACAAAATAAACCCCCACACCTTTTGAACGAATTAAGCGTACAACTTTCTCAACTTGTTCTATCAATCCCTTAGACATATCTTTAAATAATAAATGAGCTTCATCAAAGAAAAAAACTAATTTAGGTTTTTCTAAATCACCTACTTCGGGTAGCTCCTCAAATAGTTCAGATAACAGCCACAACAACATAGTCGCATAGATCATTGGCGACTGGTACAATTTTTGCGCCATCAAAATATTAATAAACCCGTTGCCATTACTATCATTTTGCATAAAATCACTTAAGCGAATCGAAGGTTCACCAAAAAACGATTCCCCACCTTGCTCTTCAATGGTCAATAAGTGTCTCTGAATGGCCCCAATGCTTTGTTTGGTTAAATGACCATATTCCCCAGTATACTCATCTAAATGATTAGAAACTTCCCCTAGCATCGCCTGCAAGTCTTTGATATCAATTAGTAAATAACCTTTATCATCGGCAATTTTAAAAATCACTTGCAACACATCCGTTTGGGTATCGTTTAATTGAAATAAACGTGCCAGCAGCAATGGGCCCATTTCAGAGATTGTCGCCCTTACTGGATGCCCTAGTTCTCCAAAAACATCCCATAATCTGACTGGAAACGCTTGGCCTTCATAACCATTTATCCCATAGCTATGAGCCCGTTCCACCATTTTTTCTTCGCCACCACTTTGTGCCAAGCTAGCTAAGTCCCCTTTAATATCTGCCAGAAAAACTGGAATCCCAGCTTGACTTAACTGCTCTGCCATTACTTTTAACGTGACAGTTTTACCAGTTCCTGTCGCTCCTGTAATAAAACCATGGCGATTGATGTATGACGTTTTCAAACCTAGATCATGTTGATTAACTGCGATTGGTAAGATGCTCATATACTTCCCCTCCACACTATCTATTTTGAATTAAGTTTACCATTTATTCAATCATCCGACTAATTCTATGCGTTATAATACCATAAAATTCATTTTAACTGCTGAGACTTGGCATCCATTCTATCAAACACAGTGTGTTCTTAGATGTTCCTCCTCTCCGATCTAAAGGAATCCACACAATTGATACTTTTTTTGCCATTATCAAAAGCTTTTGTTAACTTTATTCGTCTCTTACTAACAAAAATGATTTTTGATGTTGACAAAAGCTTAGTAACACGGTATTCTATTACTTGTGCTACATATTAGCCGCCTTAGCTCAGTAGGTAGAGCACCACCATGGTAAGGTGGGGGTCGCCGGTTCGAATCCGGCAGGCGGCTTATATCATTCCAGATAGGAAGTCTTGGGGAATTCATTTTCTCAAGACTTTTTTTATTTTTTAATCTACCTTGCTGAGTCGTCTTTCTTGACCTTTTCCGATTACAGTTGTAAACTAAAATTATCAACTACAGACGAAGCCCTATCTTATTACAACACAATCTAGTGATTCGTCTGTATCAGCGTAGTTATAGTCAAAAAGGAGAAGAGTTTTATGGAACATAAACACCACAATCACAGCGCAATGGAACACGAACAAACTGAACACCAAGCGCATGATCATACTGGTCACGGCGCTCAGTTTAAGAAAAAATTTTTCATTTCATTAATAGCAGCCATTCCCATCATTATTATTGCACCAATGATGGGGAAAACATTACCTTTTCAATTTACATTTTATGGTTCAGAATGGCTTGTTTTATTACTAGGTACATTCCTTTACTTTTATGGCGGATGGCCTTTCTTACAAGGGGCAAAATCTGAACTAGTTCAAAGAAAACCGGCAATGATGACACTTATCTCCTTAGGGATATCGGTGGCTTACTTCTATAGTATCTATGCCTTTGTTGTCAACGAATTTCTTCATAGCCCGACTCATATCATGGATTTCTTTTGGGAGTTAGCAAGTTTAATTGTCATCATGCTACTAGGCCACTGGATTGAAATGAATGCTGTTAGTAATGCCGGTAACGCTCTTCAAAAAATGGCTGAATTACTTCCTAGCGAGGCTACCCTTATTGATGATCAAGGGAAAACAACAACAATTCCTCTTGACCAAGTTCGTCCTGGACAACAAGTTATTGTTAAATCAGGGGAAAGCATTCCTGTTGATGGTGTTATCACTAAGGGTGCAACCACAGTTAATGAATCACTTATTACAGGTGAGTCCAAAGAAGTTAGTAAAACTATTGATGATCAAGTAATCGGTGGTTCTACCAACGGTTCAGGATCTATTATTGTCGAAATTACTGCGACAGGGGAAAGTGGTTACTTGTCACAAGTCATGAACTTAGTTAATCAAGCCCAGCAAGAAAAATCAAAAGCTGAGTCACTATCCGATAAGGTAGCAAGTTGGCTCTTCTACGTGGCGCTCGCTATTGGTGGACTTGCTTTCATCATTTGGCTAGTCTTAACCAAGGATTTGAATATAGCATTAGAGCGCTTGGTAACTGTTTTGATTATCGCTTGTCCTCATGCCTTAGGGTTAGCGATTCCTTTGGTTGTAGCTCGCTCTACATCGATTGGCGCACAAAATGGACTGCTAGTTAAAAAACGGCAGTCCCTTGAAGTAGCTCGTCATGTTGACATGATTCTCATGGATAAAACCGGTACCTTAACTGAAGGAAACTTCGCAGTCACTTTGATTCAATCTTTTAACTTTCAAATAAGTGACCATGAAATCTTAGGGTTCATGGCCGCTATTGAGCAGTATTCTAGTCATCCATTAGCTACTGGTATTCTTTCTAAAGCCAATCAACTCGGGCTAGAATTGAGAACCGCTGAAGAGGTAACCACTATTCCAGGCGTCGGTTTAAGTGGGAAAATAGACCAACAAGAATTAAAAATTGTCAGTGCTTCCTATCTAGACAAACAATCATTGACTTACGATCATTCTGAATTTGACAAACTTTCAAGCCAAGGTAATTCAGTTAGTTATTTAATTATTAACAATGAAGTAGTCGGCTTAATCGCCCAAGGTGACCAGATAAAAGCTGGCGCTAAACCAATGATTCAAAAATTATTAGCTGAAGGCATTCAACCTGTTATGCTAACAGGTGATAACCGGCAAGTAGCTGAATTAGTAGCCAAACAGCTTGGTATTTCTAACGTTCATGCTGAATTGATGCCTGAAGACAAAGATCAGCTGATTAGAGAGTATCGCAATCAGGGCTTCACCACCATGATGGTTGGCGATGGCATTAATGATGCACCAAGTCTGGCTAGAGCTGATGTTGGGGTTGCTATCGGCGCTGGGACAGATGTGGCGATTGACTCCGCAGACATTATTCTCGTGAAAAGTGACCCTGCAGACATTCTACACCTCTTATCACTGGCTAAAAACACCACTCGCAAGATGACTCAAAATCTTTGGTGGGGAGCTGGTTACAATATTGTGGCCCTGCCCCTAGCTGCTGGAATTTTAGCGCCAATCGGAATCTTGCTAAGTCCCGCTTTTGGTGCAGTACTAATGTCGGTCAGTACCGTCATTGTAGCTATTAATGCCATCCTGTTGAAAATTGATTAAATCTTATCTATTAAAAGCTTAATGAGCACCAGCATCCTGACGCTCATTAAGCTTTTTCAATTCTTTCAAAGAAAAATGGAGACTCTTCAATACTCTTTAGTTTTAATTAATCTCCAGGTAAATCTCATGAAATGCTAATAAGATAGTGGTATTTCCACGTAAGTTGTAAAATCAACTTGCATTTGTCTCACTATTATTGTACGATTTTAGTAGGTGTACAAAATAGGAGATTAATCAAGCAAATGAAAATTAGAATAATCGGTCATGCTGGTAGTGGTAAGACTACGTTAAGCAAAGACCTTCAAACTGAGTACGGATTTACCTCTATTCCACTCGATTCTTTTCTTAAACAAAAAGATAAAAAGAAAAGACGTCGAAAGCTTCATAATGAAATGACTAAACATGATAGCTGGATTATTGAGGGTGTTCAGGAACAACGTTGGTGTCGCCAAACATTTACCGAATCTGATCTCGTCATTGTTTTGGATTACCCTCTGTTCGTTGTGCAATATCGAGTTATTAAACGAACCGTTCTTGGCATGCGTAAAGCTAGTAAAGATCGAAAGGCATTCCTCTTAAAACGAGCAGTTGCATTATTGAAATGGAACCGACGTTTTTCTAGAAACATGCCAAAATTAAAAAAACGACTTTATGAATTTAATACAAACCTATACATTATTCAAAGTCCCAAAGATATTGATCGGGTAAATACAATTATTGGTTTTTATACAGATGATAAACACAAGCGATAAAAAGCTTGTGTTTTTTTATGCTTTCTTTAGTATCAACTAATTAGCGTCTAGGTACCTTCTAGCAACGTATTAAAGCGAATGCTAGTTAGATATCAAGTGTTTGTATTAAGCCTCTTAAACTAGCTTATATCTTAGCTAACCTGAATTTTTAGGATCACTTAAAAAAAGGGGGCATAAAGTCGTTGTTTTGTTTCCTCGTTGGGCAGCTCGTCACAGATAAACACATGCTCCGAACACTACAGTAACTTGGATTTCCTTATTTCGGCTCTATAATAAATGGTGTTGATGAGTAATATCATCAATGCCTATTTTTAATCA
>NZ_CAUQJB010000032.1:0-56025 GCF_963518325.1 uncultured Vagococcus sp.
ACAAAAAAAGTGGGATAAAAGCAGATTAATCATCTACTTTTGTCCCATCCTCTTTTTTTGTTAAATCAGATTAAATGACCAGTTAATACCAAACTTGTCTGTTGCTTGACCAAATAGTTCTGACCATTCAGTTTTTTGCAGAGGCATTACATTTTGAGCATCTGTTGACAAGCCTTCGAAATACTGAGTTAATTTATCGGCATCCGTCACTTCTATCACTAATCCAACATTGCGTCCATAAGGAACAGCGGTCATAAAACTAGGTGTATCCGAAAACATGATCGTATGACCTTCCACAACTAGACTAGCATTCATCACTAAGCCCTGACTCTTTTCATCTAAATCAGGCATTCCTAAACTGCCATAAGTGACTAAGTCCTGACAGCTTGTTCCAAAAACACCTTCATAAAACTGAATGGCTTCCTTTGATTGATCCTCAAATGTAAAATAAGTTGCTATTGGCATTAATTAATCCCACCTTTTTTTATTTTAGTATAACACAGTCATATTAATAGCTAATACTTTTACGCTTAGAGACTGATGTTAGAAGGTTAAGGAGATAACAGGAATGTTTATCCCAACTTAATCTCAATTACTCGATTAAAACAAGCCGTCCCCACAATACTTACCTGAAAGTCTTTCTGGCGAGTAACCTTGACCTGAACAAGACCTTCACGATTCACATGTTTCCCCTGATAGACCCTTAACTCTTTATCGAGCTCCTCATAAACGTGAGTCAGAAGATAAGCTCCCATGACCCCAGATGCCGTTCCCGTCACCGAGTCCTCAGCCGTTTCAGCATAAGGCGAAGAAAAATGGCGACCGTAATAAGTTCCTTCACTAATGGAAAGGGGAGCAAAAGGATGAACTGAAGCACGTGGTTGAGCCTCGAGTAACTGAGGAAAAACCGCTGCATTCACCGACATTTTATCTAGAATACCAGCCTCCCTAAGGGGAACAAGTAAGGTCCATGACCCCGTATTCCCATATTGAATCGGCCATGTGGGATGTAAATCCGCTACCTCAATTCCCAAACTGGCACACAAGGATGTCGGATTTCCTTGAAACTCAATAAACTGGGGGCGAGCCTGTCTCATCTCAATCTCCTGATTTTCAGCCCTGTAAGAAATTGGCAATATCCCCGCACCAGTCTCAATCGTCAACTCACAATCCTCGCGATCACGATACAGCGCAAAAATAGCGCCCATGGTAGCATGTCCACACAAGGGTGTTTCATAACCAGGTGTAAAATACCGCAAGCGGTGATCGGCCCCCTTACTTGAACAGATAAAGACTGTCTCATTAAAACCAATCTTTTTAGCTAGTTGCTGCATCTCTACCTCAGTAAAGTCATCACCATTTAACACCACTCCAGCCGGATTCCCCTGACCTGGAACTTGTGTGAACCCATCAATATGTAATACTCTGCACTCTCTCAATTCATTACACCTCTACTTAATCCCAATATTCACCCGGTAACTGAAATAAAAACGACGGGGTTGACCACCAAAGAACTCCTTAACTGCCTTCTCAAAAGCTACTAACTCATTCGCTATTAATTCTGGCTGATGCTTCAAGATATTCTGAATCCCACCTTGACTTAAGGCCAGTTTTATAAAACGGTCACCGTCCCCCAGTTCCGTTTTTGACACTAGCACTTGTCTCGTAAATCGAAAGTAACCACTGCGGGACATATTGATTAAATGATTGTCCTTTGCCCATTTTCTCTGATTATCCCGTAAGGCTGGCTCTGTCATTTCTAGCTGATTGACCTTATTGAACAAGGAGTGATAAAGCTGCTCGGCTTGCCAGTCAGAGACAGGTGGCCACTCATTGTCAATCGTCAAAAAAACACCATCATGAGTTAATAACCGATTGATTTCCTGTAAAGTGGTATGCGGCTCCATCCAATGAAAAGATTGGCTACAACTGACAATGTCGGCACAACCTGTCTGTAAACCTGTATCATGAGCAAGCGCCTGCTGGTAATCAACGTTAGTGGTCTTTTGTTTTTGAGCCACACCTAGCATATCATCATTTGGCTCCACCCCAATCACCAATTGAGCATGATTGGACCAAGCTCTTGTTGAGAGACCCGTCCCACTTCCTAAATCAACCACAACTGCTGGCTTTCTGCCTAAGTCACCACAGGCTAAGGCAATCACATCCTCTGGAAAGGAGGGCCTAACGTCTTCATAAAGCTCAGCAAAGCCAGAAAAACGTTCAACATTCTTTTGATGATTTGTCATAACAAAAACCTCCTACTTGTATAATAGTAATGGGTTAATTATAGCATACCCCTCTCTTTCAATTCACCGAACTTGCTTTTTTAATTCAAAGTGATGCATGATTTTATCAAAAAATGGTATGATAGAACCATCACTAAGGGGCGTGTAACTCACCTTTTTTAGTCTAAATTACAAGTCTCTTAGGAAAACACCTATCAAAAAGGAGGTCAAATAATGATTGGACCACTTCCCATCAGCCATGCTGCCCTTTTAGGGATTACGTTTCTTTTAGGAGGCTCACTGTTTCTTTTTTTCTTTTTTTGGTCAATTTCGAAAATGCCCAGTCTCAATAAAGCACCTGCCGATGTAGCAATTCCATCGATGAACGCTATTAATAAAGCCCTAAAAACCCCTTTATTTAGTAGCGCGTTCTTTCTAACCCCTCTGGCTTATCTGGCTTGCGGTTTATTAACCCAATACATTGCCCAACACGGAGGCGCTTTATTTTTCTATCTGAGTGGGATTATCTATGTCATTGGCGTTGTGATTGTCACCGGTACCATCAATGAGCCTTTAAATTTCCAATTAGCACAAGTAAAAACGGCTGCCTCTAATGACAATCAGCAAACCTGGCAAACTTATTCGACAAAATGGCAATTCTGGAATAACCTTCGCACCCTTAGTAGCGGTATTGCCCTTCTGCTATTTTTTATCGGCGTCTTTTTCTTACTCAAGTATGATTAAAACTAACCCCAGGACCATGTCGGAAGTCACAACGTATTGGCATTACCGATTAACAATCCATCAGTGAAAGGAGCAGGTTCTCATGATTAACACCGGATTAAAACACTCACTATTTGTTATTATTGGCCCTAGCGGCTCAGGTAAAACCCGAGTGACAGAAGCGGTGTTCCCGAAACAGGCAAAAATCATCACCCACACCACTCGGCCAATCCGCCAAGAAGAAAGAGAAGGCATCGATTACTACTTTGAGACTGAAAACAGCTTTCAAAAGCTATTTCAATCTGGTCAACTAGTGGAGCAAGATCGGTACCACGGCTTTCATTACGGTGTCGGCCTTGCTGAAATCAGCAAGCGAACGGCTAGTCAGCCAGCTTATGCCGTATTGACTTACAGCGGTTTAAAGGAAGTTTACCGCCATTTTCCTGAGGATGTCATTGTCATCTTCTTTGACGTCACTAAAGAGCACGTCCAGCATCGCTTAGCCCTACGAGAACAGGATTCAAAGTTAATTCAGGAACGTCTCACGCTCTATGATCAGGAGATTCTCATTCGCGATCAGCTTGAAATTTTTGCCAAGTGCTATATGTTAGATGCTAACCAACCCTTTAACGAGGTGGTGACTCAATTCAGCCAAATTCTTACAGATGTCAAAAAAAACGTTATCCGGCCCTAACTGGATAACGTTTTTATCTTAATAGCTAGTTCGTTTTAAGTAGTTCTGTTGCAGACTGCGAGATTCCTGATAAGCCTCGCGCATTTCTTGGCGATGAGCACTGCTCACCTGTTCATCAGTATGTGCCACAAAATGGGTGATGGCAATATCCTTCATAACAGCTGGTAAATTAAGATAAACGTTATCTTTTATTTGACCTTCATCTCCAAAGAAAGACGTATAAGATAAATCAATCCCTGTTTCTACCCCTTTAAGGCTAAAGAGTGAGTAAATAAAGATCAGATATAATTCTCCTTCAGACAGCTGACTACGTAAAATACCAATATAACGATGATACTCTGTGCCATCTAGTTCCAAGGCCTCACGCCGTTGATTTAACAGAGTAATAATCGTTTGAAAACGATGGAAAAATGGGTCAATAATTAGTTTTTGTGAGGCCAACCAGTCTTCAATCTCTGGTTGATTTTCATTCAAGGTTTCTCTGATTTGACGTTTCATTTCTGCCAAAGCGTTCTGATCCATGGCTGTCTCAGCTAAAATCGGTAAATCTTCACTAGTTTGAACAAAGTCGCTTAAGGCTTTGGCCATATCAGTTCCAGAGTTAAGCTCTACTTTTTTCTGATTAAAAAGGGTAAGTAGGTGATAAAATTCTTCCCCAGTCGCCCCCTGCCCAATTTGGCGAGTCACCCCAGTTTGACTGATCATCAAGCGATTAAACAATTGCCACAACAAGACGGGAATCGCCACTAAAACAGTCAATTTTAAGGCTTCTAGCCAGGGATTAAGGGTTGTCCCAAAAAACAGGAACCTAAAGGCAATCAACGCTATCACCCCAGCAATGATCGTTTTGTAAATAAATTGCCGTTGACGGCTTGTTTGTTGAAAACTCTGTTGAGGAATGGTTAAGGTCTGCTTCGATTTATCAATAATATCACCAATTGTCACATTTTTAAATTTTTCATATGAGCTCTTTTTTTCGGTCATTGGTCTTGCTCCTATTCTTAATAGAGGTTCTCCCTCTATTAAATCATTTAATAGTCATTTATTCAATTAATTCAGCATTTAATAGGAAAGAAGTCCTCATCCCCTGAAAACAACAGTCGTTTGTTAATATTAATACAAGCATAGTGTTTTATTAATTACCTTTTATATGATATTTTTTACTTATATTCAAATAAAGGTGGGATAAACATGGATGAACAAATCACACATATCAGAAAGCGACAAGTTACAAGTCACTCAACAGAAACCATTTACGAGGTACTACTGGACAGCGGCGACACGCTCTCTGTGCCAACCTTATTAGACTATCTATCGTGGGGCTTTAATTATTATTTTATCGATTCTGCCAATCGGCCCGTCCATGTGGAAGCCTGTCACCCTATATATAAAGACTCATTTATTCAATCAAAAAACACCAATGCTATTCAAGATAGTTTGTTATTACTCCCCACTTTTTAAAAGGGAAGTGACATGTTATTTTATCGTTCGAATAGTCTGTCTATTTCGTTGTTGATTATTGAGCAAAGTCGCTCTATAATAAAGAGTCACTAATGTCCATAGTGGCACAAACCTTGCCTCTAGTTACGAACGTAACTAGGGGCTCTTTTTATTCACAACCCGATCACAAATAAAGCGGCTAACGGGATCACAATGACCTCGGTAGCCGACTTCTACTCGTTATTAAATAAGTCTTACTCTGATACTTTGACACGCCTGACTGTTTTTACCTACAAAAATCTCAAACTCACCCAGCTCTGAAGCCAGTCCCATGTCTTGTTGATAAAAACGAAGCATCTCTTCCGTTACCTCAAACCGTAGCTCACGACTCTCATAAGCCCCTAACTGAATTTTTTTAAATCCTTTTAGTGACTTAACGGGTTGAACGACGCTAGCGTATAAATCGCGAATGTACAATTGAACAACTTCTTGCCCTTCAATTGCTGACTGATTGGTCACCGTAACCCTTACTTCTAATGGTTTAGTAACACTGAACTCTTTCGTGTTAACCCCCAGCTCAGAATAAGTGGTTTCATGATAAGATAACCCATAGCCAAATGGAAACAACGGCTGATTGGGTGCATCCAAATACTTAGAAACAAAACGACCGCTATGTTGAGACTCATTTTCTGGACGACCCGTGCTGTAGTTATTGTAATAAACAGGAATTTGTCCTTCATTGACAGGGAAACTTTGTGTAATTCGTCCAGAAGGATTAACCTTGCCATATAGAATATCCGCTAAAGCATTGCCACCTTCAGTCCCTGGGAACCAGCCTTGAATTAGGCCGTCCACTAACGACTCTTCTTCTGTCAAGACCAAAGGGCGACCACTGATGATGATCAAAACGATTGGTTTATGTAATCCCGCTAATTCCTTAAGTAACTCCTGTTGTTTAGCAGGAATTCTTAAGTTAGTCCGACTACCAGCCTCACCACTTTGCAAGGTGTGCTCGCCTAAGGCCATGACAATCACATCCGCTTCCTCAGCTAGTTTGATAGCCGCTAATTTTGTTTGCTCCTTTTCCTCCTGACTCAATTCAATCCCCGAAATGATTTTTTGCGAATAACCAAACTCACCTAAAAATCCATAATCCTCCAGCATGTCACACCCTTGTTCATAGTCAACATGCTGACTATAGCTTCTCATGGCTTCTTTAATGGTCGTAACGTCTTCCATTCGACCATGAACCGCCCATAAGCCCATAAGTTCCTGACTGTCTCCGTAAGGGCCTATTAACGCTACTTTTTGTTCTGGCTTCAAAGGCAGTACCTGATTTTCATTTTTTAACAAGACCATTGACTCACCAGCAATCTTGCGAGCCATCGCTTTATTTTCTAACGTGAAAACACCGACCTCTTCCCCTTCAACCGTCACACCACGATAAGGATCTTCGAATAAACCAAGGTCATTTTTTAGTGTTAGCACTCGCCAAACTGCCTGATCCAATTGATCCATGGAAATGCGACCCTCGTCAATCAATTCGGCTAAATGATTGGAATAACAGGCTGTCTTCATGTCAATGTCATTACTCGCTTCCATGGCCAGGTAGGTCGCTTCTTTGTTGTTTTCAGCATAACCGTGTGTCACCAGTTCCTGGACCGCCGCATAATCACTAATGACCACACCGTCAAATCCCCATTCCTTCCGCAATACCTCATTCATCAGCCATTTATTACCAGTTGCAGGCACGCCTTCAACCGTATTAAAAGAGGTCATCACTAGTTTACTGCCAGCATTCACTGCCGCCTCATACGCTGGTAAATACTCTTGACGCAAACGCCGTTCTGACATGTCTACATGATTATAATCACGACCGCCTTCTGCCGCACCATATGCCGCAAAATGCTTCACACAGGAAGCCAACCCTTTCCCTTCATCAAAGTCATGCTGAAACCCTCTAACCATGGCCTCAGCGTAACGCGAATTTAAATACACATCCTCACCAGTCGATTCTAAACAACGGCCCCAACGGGGATCTTTGACCAAATCAACCATCGGCGCATAGGTTACATGGGCACCACCTGCAACTGACTCCAACGCTATTTTTTGATAGCCCTTCTCAATCAGTTCAGGATTCCAAGAAGCCGCCTGTCCCAGAGGAATCGGGTAAACTGTCCGATAACCATAAATAATATCCGACATAAACATCAAAGGGATTTTATGACGACTTTTGGCCAAGTAATTATCCTGAATCCGTCGAACGGTTTCCGCTCCAGTAATATTCAGAACAGAACCCACCAGTTCAACCATCTCTTCCTTGATGCCTAACTTTTTCTGAGGCCCAACTAACATAGCTTGGTCTTCTTGAAAAAAATCACCAGACAACTGAATTAATTGCCCAATCTTTTCGTCTATTGTTAATTCCTGCAAAAGTGTTGCTAATTGTTGACTATTCATTTAACGTTGAGCTCCTTCTTGTTCTTTTTTGACAGCATCTTTTTCTGCCCATTTAAACCACGGATACCATAATAAAGGCGACAATACCACATGTAGCAATAGCATCAAAACAATGATCGATCCCTTGCCTTGAACGGCAGCAAAAACCCCCACAGGCAAGCCAAACACTGTCGCTGCTCCAGTAAAGCGTGCCACGATGCCCAGTTTGATTAAGACATAGGAAATAATAATGGCAATCGTGTTATTAAAAATAAAAGGAAAGGCAAATTTAAAATTCAGAACTAAGGGGGTCCCAAAGATAACTGGCTCGGTAATACCAAACAAGGCTGGAATAATCGAAATTTTCCCCAACTCACGGTACTGTTTACTCTTCGAAAGCAACATGAGAAAGACTAGCCCTAACGCCATCCCTCCCCAAGTAATGGTCGTAAAGAAGGCATTTCCTAAAATATTAGGCGGTGTTTGCCCAGCAGCCACCGCTTCTAAATTTTCCATGTCCAAAGCCATCCAAATAGGCATCATGATTGGCATGATCACATTGGTCCCATGAATCCCAAAGAACCATAGAACCTGTTGAACAATACTGATGATAATCATTGCCCCAATCGTTCCACCTAACCCTTTAAGAGGTTCCTGAATCGTAGTATAAACCAATTGATGCATGGTTTCATAAGGGGTTAGCAAGAAAAGTCGGGCCACAATGATAAAGACAATCCCTAAAATAATCGTGGGAATCAATGCCTCAAATACCCGTGTAACCATCGGCGGGACACCCTCAGGCATTTTAATGGTCCAACCGCGTTTCTTGATGATCGCATAGCCTTTGCCGACCACTAACCCGATAATAATTGCTGTAAAAACCCCTTGAGCGCCTAGCCAAGTTGTCGGTAACACGGTCACTGCGCCATCACCTACAGGCATTGAAACAGAAGGTGTCACAATTAGAAAACACATCAAGGCAATCAGTGCTGCCGATATGCCATCATCATTTGGAACCAAACGGTTGACCAAGTTTTTCCCTAATAAAATAACGACATAAACAGCCATGGCTCCAATGGTAAAATTCGTGACCTGATTTAAAACTGGGACGAAGCCTTGTAAAAACCCAATATCTTTACCGGCATTGCCAATAAAGATGACCAGTAATAAACTCATTGAGCCTAAAAAAACAGGACCTAAGGTGGCCATCATCGACGCAGACAAGGCTTGTAAATAGATATTCGTCCCCAGTTTGTCAAAATAGGGATTGACCTTGTCAAACCATGCAATTACTTTTTCTTTCATTTTCAAATCCTCCTAGTTTAGAACGGTTTGTTCTGAATGTCTGTTAACTGACTATATGTCCTCCTTATTATAACGGTTTCATTTCTGAGACAACGGTATTCAATTACCATGATTTCGGAATAATATTGTCATTTTCTTTTTTTGCGAAACTCGCTAGGTGACATTTGATGATATTTTTCAAACGCACCAAAGAAGGTTCGGACATTATTAAAACCAGAAGATAACGCAATATCCAAAATCGTCCATTCTGAGTTAATCAACAAGTTTTGGGCGTGTTCAATGCGAACCAAGCTTAAATAATCAGAAAAATTAGTCCCCATATTTTTTTTGAAAAATTTCGAAAAATAAGTCCGCGAATAATTAAAATGGGCTGCTACCTCAGTCAATGACAGATCCCTTTGATAGTTTCCTTTAATATAATTAACTATATCAACTAATTTCTTTTGATTTTCTACTGATTTCAACCGATTTTGATCATCTAAAGGCTGTTTATGATAGTTAAGTAAGAATAATATCAGCTGGTACACATTAATTTTCGTGGCCAATCGTCCCTCTGTTGTGTCATCTTGAGCCTCCTCCACCAACTTAGTCAGACAGTTTTCTAGTTCTTCTCCAATTGGATATTTAACACTATTCAGTTTAAAGACATACTCCTGGTTGTAATGATTTTCTGTGACTTTTTGCATAAATTTCAGCGGTAACTGGATGACTAAAATATGATTTTTAATCGGACTATTTGTGGCGTGAACCACATTGGAATTAAGTAAAATCAAATCGCCTTCCTGCAAGAGATACTGATTCATTTCCGTATGAATCCTTAGTTGGCCTTCAATACAATAAAGAATTTCCACACTTGCGTGCCAGTGAGGAGCGATAATTCGCTCATAACTGTCTGCCTTAAAAGCAAACAGCTTTACCTCTAATAACTCATCAGGTTTAATGACCTCGTGTCGATAACTAGACTTCATCTCTGCTCTCCTTTATCATCATTTACATCAAAATACTTATTCCCCCCTCTCTGATAGTGCCAGTATACCTTATCTCCCACCTACGGAAAACTACTCTTTTGCCAAAAGTAGCTCATTAAACTTTCTGTTAAAAATAAAAAATTGACACTGTTTACCCATAAAACCTGACAACATTGTTAGCTGACACCTAACCACTTTCTTGCTATACTGATGCTATAATTACAGACGGAAAAACGGATGCTTTAGCATCAAAGTCCTGATGAAAGGAGTTCCTTAACATGAAGCCAGCACTCTTAATTATTTCGATCACCCTCTTTTGTTTCATCCTACTAAGTTTTGGCTTTATTTATTTTTGCGCCATTAGCGTCCTGATCAACTTGGGATTAGCTGGTTGGTTTGCTCTTGCCAAGGGAGTTGATCGCAAACAGATTAAACAACCTAATCTTGATTAACTGGCATTTAACAATCAGAAACCAGTCTTATTGAGCTAAACTAGCTAATCCCTATGACAAAAGCTAATCCTCATCGACCTGATTCACGACGGAATAAAGCAAAAACAGTCATCCCCCAAGGAGATGACTGTTTTTGCTTTATTCCGTTAATTTTTTCAATTCCAAGGCCCGTTTTAAGAGGTTGTTAGAAATCGGTGCAATGATATCGGTGGGCACATCCACTCGTGAACCCGCTTTGTTAACCGTCACATAGACGATAAACTCAGGATCTTCAATCGGCGCCATCTGCACCACTGAATGAACGTATTGGTCTTTGAGGTAGGAGCCATTTTCAAAAATTTGCGCCGTCCCCGTCTTAGCGCCAACGTTATAGCCTTCAATGGCATACATTGTTCCCAAACCATATTCCGGCAACGTCACCACATCATTCATTAACCCTAGTACTTTAGTGGCCGTTTCGGGGCGAATCGGTTCACTGATCACTTCCGGCTCGATGATCTCTTCTTTGCCATCTGTAACGATTTTTTCTATAAAATTAAGTTTCATCATCTTACCCTGATTGGCAATGGCCGTAAAACCTTGCATCATTTGGAAGTTAGTGACCCCAATCCCCTGACCATAAGCCGTCATGGCTCTATCGACGGTGGTCGAGTCTTGAATCACTCCTGAACTTTCCCCAGAAAGTCCAGAATTAGTCGTCTTGCCAAAACCAAATTTATCTAAATAGGTCTGCCAGGTAGGCCCCATAGCTTGTTGCAAATGAACCATTCCCACATTACTGGACCAAGCAAAGGCTTGTCTATATGTCATCAGACCCTTACCTGCCACATTATGATCATAAATCGTGGCATCATCCACTTTAATATTTCCCGACATAAAGGTGGCATTCTCGTCAAAGTTGCCTGAATCAATAGCTGCAGCAGCCGTAAAAACTTTCATCGTCGAGCCTGGCTCATAAGAGGGGTCCTCGATTAGCAAATTACGCCACATGGCTTCTTGGGTATCTGTATCTGAAAGCCCCTCTTTCGTTTCCGGATTAAAAGTCGGTCGCTGAGAGGCGGCTAGAATATTCCCTGTCTTAGCATCTGCCAGCATGACTCGCATATCCGTCATGGCAAACTGGCTGTAAACACTGCTCATAAGCTCCTCTGCATAACTTTGCAACTTCACATCAAAGGTAGTGTAAATATCTGCCCCATCTTCTTTTTTAGACACTTCCACGACAGTCCCTGGAATCTTGCGTCCCTGGCTGTCTTTTTCAAAACGGATTTTGCCATTAGTCCCACTGAGTATCTTGTCGTACATGGCTTCAATTCCAAGAACCCCAACAGCTGCCTTATCTTCTGGAAAATCAGTATAACCGATCATATAAGAAGCAAACTCACCGTTTGGATACATCCGACTTTGACTTTCCTTAAAATAAAACCCTTTGATATCAGCCGCCTTAAAGTCTTCTTCAATTTTTTTCTTGGTCTCAATATCGATGCCTTTTCCTTTAGAACCAAACTCGGAATAAAGAATTGGCTTGCCAGCCTTGTTTTTACCAGGATTGAGATATTTGTCTAACTCCTTGCTTTCAATGCCAAGATGTTTTTGAATGATTTCAGCCGCTTGGGCTTTTTTGTCTTTTTCCAAATAAAGAATAGGACGTTCACCAGTTTTAGTATCGGCAATTCCTTTATAGGTTTCATCTAAAACGACGTACATTAAATAAGAAGACACCTCCGTCGCAATAATTTCACCATTGCGATCGTATATCGTCCCTCGCTTAGCGACAACTGGCTCTTCCCCTTGATATAACTGTTTGGTTTTTTCGTCTAAGGAAACCTTTCCTACTTTTCCAGCACTAACTATATATGATAAGCGCCCAATAAATAACATAAAGACAAGTATTGTCAAAATGAAAAAAATTCTGGCTACTTTCCGACGTTCCATAATTGGATCTACACTTCTACGTTTTTTCATACGAATTCCCCATTTTCTCTGTTACCCTTAGTTTACGCATAAAACCCAAGGGAGTCAAAGGTTTTAATCCTTGTTTGAGCAATGATTAACAAACCTTAAGAAATGAAAAAAACTAACAGAAACTCACAACACGTTCCTGTTAGTTTTATTAAGTTATTTAATCATTAAACCCATTGGCATCTGAGACAGCTTTATACCAATGACCACTCTTCTTAATCGTCCGTTTACCATCTTGGTCAAGATCAACCGCGATAAAGCCATAACGGTTTTTATAAGCATTCATCCATGACCAGTTATCCATACACGTCCACATATGGTAACCTTGGACATTACTGCCCTCTTGAATGGCTTGATGAACAAATTTCAAATGATCTTTAACAAATTCAATCCGGTAATCATCTTGAATTTCACCATTCTCATCAATGTATTGTTCTTCACCTTCAACCCCCATACCATTTTCAGAAATATAACAACGAATATTGCCGTAATTTTCCCGGACATTGGTTAAAATATCGTACACGCCTTTTTCATAAATTTCCCAACCACGGTAAGGATTCATTTTGCGACCTGGCATCTCATAATTATCAAAATAATCATCTGGAAGAGGCCCGTTACTGTGGTCTACCTCTGATTCTTTCGCCTTAATACGACGAGGTTGATAGTAGTTAATGCCTAGCAAATCGATGGTATTCTCTTTAATAATCTCAAGATCCCCCTCTTCGATTTGTGGCAACATCTCAAGTTCTTTGATGACCTCAATTAAACCAGCTGGAAATTCCCCTTTAATAGCAGGATCCAGAAATGAGCGATTGAAGAAAAGATCTGCATAATTAGCCGCTTTAACATCTGCTTCATTCTGAGGGTCACGTGGGTAACTTGGGGTTAGGTTCAAAATAATCCCAATTTCCCCTTCTAGCTTCATTGAATGATAGACCTTAATAGCTTTGGCGCTTGCTAAGTTTTCATGGTAACCCACTTGAACAGCTTCCTTCATGTTGATGTGATTTGGGTAATGGAAATCGTATAAATAACCACCTTCAACTGGAACAATCGGTTCATTGTGAGTAAACCATTTTTTAACACGGTCACCAAATAGTTCGAAACACGTTTGAGCAAATACCACATAAGCATCGACTGTTTCACGATTCAACCAACCACCTTTTGCTTGCATCGCCATTGGCATATCAAAGTGGAATAAATTGATAAAGGGTTCAATATCATTGGCCAACAACTCATCAATCACTTGATTGTAAAACGTCACAGCCTGAGGATTAACCTCACCAGTTCCCTCAGGTATCAGACGACTCCACTGAATGCTTGTCCGAAATGATGTATGACCTGTGGCTTTCATCAATTGGATATCCTCTTGATACTTTGTCAAAAATTGAGAGGTTTTTTCTGGCCCAACCTGATTAAAGAACCGTTCAGGTGATTCTTCGTACCATTGATCCCAAATACTGTCGCCTTTTCCGTCACTTGGTAAACGACCTTCTGTTTGTGGGCCACTGGCTGCGGATCCCCACCAAAATCCTGCTGGAAACGTATATGTTGTCATTAGTTAAACTCCTTTTATTCAGTCTTTTATTCTCTTACTTTTTCTATTATACACCACAACACCAGACAAAGACAAATCTTTTAATAATAAAAGACTAGTCTTTGTAAAATAAAAATGGTACAATGTTTTAGAAATCGATTTCATAGATATCTTGGTTCAAGGCCTAATTACCCTTGTCCAGACTAATTAACGGAGAGCTTTCCTTCGACTGTTAAGCAGCGAACAAGCCTCTAAAAAGGAGCGTATTAATCATGAATCAGTTTATGGATAAATTAGCGGAAAAAATCTTACCCATCGCTAATAAACTGGGGAATAATCGTTATTTAACCGTCTTGCGGGACGCCTTTATGTTGTCCTTTCCCCTGACGATGTTTGGCTCAATTATTGTGGTTGTCAATAATTTACCTTTTTTTAGCGACAGTACGAAAGGAACTTTGACCACCTTATTTGGGAACGGACAAAATGCCACCATGAGCATTATGTCTGTCTTTGTCACCTTTGGTATCGGTTATTATTTATGTAAATCTTACGACGTCGAAGCCATCTTCGGTGGTGCTGTTTCCTTTTCATCTTTTCTTATTTTAACTCCTTTTTTCACCACTCTTGAGGATGGCTCCGAATTAGGTGGCGTCTTAACCCTCGACCGCTTAGGTGCTAAAGGCATGTTTATCGGCATGATTGCCGCCTTTATCGCAGCTGAATTATTTGCTCGCATCACAAAAAAAGGCTGGCAAATTAAAATGCCTGACGGCGTGCCACCGGCTGTTGCTAAATCATTTGCCGCCTTAATTCCAGCGATTATCACTCTTTTTATTTTCTTAATGGTCAATGCTGGCATGACTGGGATTTTCCATGCGAATCTCCATGACTTAGTTTATGAAGTTATTCAAAAACCATTAATGGGACTTGGCAGCGGCTTGCCAGCTACCTTGGTTGCCTTATTCTTTGTCCAGTTTCTTTGGTTCTTTGGCCTCCATGGGCAAATCATCGTCAACTCCGTCATGGACCCTATTTGGAACACGTTGATGCTAGAAAACCTAGATGCTTATAAAGCTGGTGAAACACTACCACATATTATTACCAAGCCATTTATGGAAGTCTTTACCGTTGGCTTAGGCGGATCTGGTATGACCCTAGCCGTTGTCATCTTAATGGCCTTTTTCGTCAAAAGTCAACAATCAAAAGATGTGGGCCGCTTAGCTCTGGCTCCTGGTATTTTTAATGTCAATGAGCCGGTTATTTTCGGTTTACCGATTGTCATGAATGCCACCATCTTTATTCCTTGGTTGTTAGCTCCATTAGTAGTAACTACCTTGAACTACTTTGTGATGGCGATTGGCCTTGTCCCTGCGCCAACTGGTGTCTCAGTTCCTTGGACCGTGCCGATTATCATCAATGGGATTTTAGCAACTAACTCCATCTTAGGAGGCTTACTGCAAATCGTCGACTTTATCATTGTCGGTGTTATCTGGTTCCCATTCCTAAAAATGCTAGATAAGCAGCGGACGATTACGGAATAACCATTATTAGATTGTCTAAGTGGCAGAACTTCTATATAATAAGGTCATAATGAAAGGTGGCCGATGAACGTGACGAAGTATGAAAAAATTGCGAATATTTTACGAGACCGTATCAAGGATGGCCTCTACCCTAAAGATTCGCTTTTGCCTAATCAACTGAAATTTGTTGAGGAATTCAACGTTAGCCGCGTCACCATCAAAAAAGCCATCAATATTTTGGCTATGGAAGGGTTAGTGTACAGCCAACGAGGCGCAGGTACCCGCGTTCTTAAAAGTAATATCTGGGGTGGTCAAGACTTCTCCGCCAAAGAATATGACGGTCTTAGCCAACAGATGAAAAATCATGATTTAACCAGTCAAATTATTGCCTTTGAGGTGGAATTTCCTGATGAACTAGTTCGCGAAAAACTGTTACTAGACAGCCACCAGCCTGTCTATAAAATCATTAGACTACGCTTACTAGCCAATGAGCCCTATGTCCTTGAACACACTTATATGCCCACAGAGTTAGTTCCTAACTTAACCCCAGCCATCTTGGAAAAGTCCATTTACGACTACATCCATCAGGCATTAGGGATTTCCTTCGCCGGTGCCTACCGCAATCTCAAAGCAGATAAAGCGGATCACTTTGATAGGGACCACTTAAACTGCTTAGAAACCGATCCAATCTTAGAGGTTGAGCAAGTCATTTACTTAAAAGACGGCCAACCCATAGAATATTCCCGTAGTCGCAATCGGTTTGACCAACGGAGTTATTCAATATTGGATGTTATCGAATAAACTAAAAGAACCCCTAGCTAACATTTTAGTTGGCTGGAGGTTCTTTTCATTATTCCCTGGCTTGAGTAATCCCTAAACTGTCAATCATCTGTTCAAACATCACTTGTTCTTCAGGCTTTAGGCTTTCTTCTGAATAGAATAAAATATGTCCTTCAATTTCGTCCGTTTCAAATTCATAAACAAACCCTTTTCTACTTAAGGTCATTAAGACCTCCCGTTGAAGCCCATGATAATCAACTTTTTCTTTTTCCGTGACTTTTAAACCAAGATCAGCCAATGAATAACTATCAGGTGATACTGCAGAGGCCTTATTTTTAATTGAAAGTTCCACTAACAATCCTGGAAAGTCATCACTCCCTACCACTAGCCAGGAATTCCCATTAGCATCACTGACATCGCCTTCCAATATAAGGTTAAACGCAGCAGGTAAATCCAGCTCCACCCGCTCTTTTTCCACGTCAAATTGGGTATTTTTTTCACCAGCAAAGGACTGAGCAACACTCGCCTCTTGAACTTCCGATATGTAAGTATTCTGACTGCCTTTAAACATCCGCAGTAGTGTCAAACCAATCAGCAGCAACAGCAAGATTACCACTAAGCCAAATTTCTTAGTCGGTTGAAGGGGCTTTACTCCCGTTTCAGCGGTAGTTTCAGGTTTCTCATAGATATGATAATTTGTTGAAAAAACCGTAAAATCAGGCCCATCAACATAGGTAGCAAAGCCTGTTCCTTCTCCCAAAGGATCTTCCAAAACGTCCTGAACCTCTGATGGAGACTCTTGGGTCAATATCCTCACCCGATCTGTCAAAAAAGCAAAAAAATCAGCAACTGACTCATAAAAATCAGCAAACTCCAATACTTCCAACCTTAAATAATCGGTTTTAGCCGGCAACTGCGCCCTAAAAAGGCAATAAAATCAGTGGTTAATCCATCGATATTACCTAAAGTTTGTTGGCTAAATGCGGCCAATTGTTGAGAATTTTCTAAAAATTCTTCCTGTGTGACAATAAAATCCAACTTATCCGTCCACTCTTGCCAAAAGTCATGCAGAGTCTCTTCCGTCATTTCTTCACTTTCACTCAATATCTTTAAGGCCCGTTCGTGCGCTTCCCAGACTAGCTGGTATCGTTCCAGCATTTCCATATTTAATAGTCCCAGCCAAAATAAAGGCAGACTGTTATTGGCTTCAAACAACACCTGTGCCTCTTTATTATATAAATAACTGCGATTTCCCATCTATGCGCCTCTTTTCATGACTCATCTCTACTATTAATTCTACCTTAAAAACAGAATAATTCACACCCTCCACTTTTCTTTTTGCTGAATTCATTGAAAACACTTGCTGTTTATTTTTTCATGTGTTACGATTATTTTGAAAATATTATCAAAAGGAGTGAGTATCTTGAAAAAGTTTTTTGAAAAAGCACAACAATTTGGCAAATCATTTATGTTGCCAATTGCGATTTTACCAGCTGCAGGGTTACTTTTAGGAATTGGTGGCGCATTGTCTAATCCCAATACAGTTAATGCCTATCCCGTTTTGGACATCAAGTGGTTGCAAATCATCTTCGCCATTATGTCAGCCGCAGGTAACATCGTCTTCGCTAACTTACCTGTTCTTTTCGCTGTTGGTGTCGCTGTAGGGTTAGCCCGTTCGGATAAAGGCACCGCTGCTTTGGCAGCACTTCTAGGTTATCTGGTGATGAACGCCACCATCAATGCCATCCTAGTGATCACAGGTAAACTAGCTACTGACAACTTAGCTGGGGCTGGTCAAGGAATGGCCCTAGGTATTCAAACCTTGGAGTCCGGGGTCTTTGGTGGCCTTGTAGTAGGTATTACTGCCTCTTACCTCCACAATCGCTTTAACAAAACCGAGCTGCCCCAATTTCTCGGATTTTTTAGTGGCTCCCGCTTTGTGCCAATCATCACCGCACTGGCTGCCATCGTCTTAGGCGTCATCATGTTTTACGTCTGGCCTTTATTTCAGTCACTTATTTTTAACATCGGTGATGTGGTTAATTCAACTGGCTATATCGGTACCTTCTTTTACGGATTTATTCTCCGTCTACTTGGTCCTTTTGGCCTGCATCATATTTTTTATTTGCCATTCTGGCAAACAGCCCTTGGCGGTACCTTAGAAGTCGGTGGGAAATTATTCCAAGGCACTCAAACGATCTTTTTTGCTCAATTGGCTGATCCTAGTACCACACAATTTTTTGAAGGAACCTCCCGTTTTATGTCCGGCCGTTTTATTACGATGATGTTTGGATTAGTTGGGGCCGCTTTTGCTATTTACCGGACTGCCAAACCTGAAAATAAAAAAGTCGTTGGCGGCTTAATGTTAACAGCTGCCTTGACCTCATTTCTAACGGGTATCACCGAGCCGTTAGAATTTGCCTTCCTCTTTGTGGCACCAGCTTTATACGTCGTTCATGCCGCATTTGACGGCCTGGCCTTTATGTTTGCTCATATTTTCAAAATTACAATCGGTCAGACCTTTTCAGGTGGCTTCATTGACTTTATGCTTTTTGGTGTCTTGCAAGGAAACAGCAAAACCAATTGGGTCATGGTTCTAGTGGTCGGTGTGGTCTGGTTCTTCCTCTATTACCTGACCTTTAGTTTTTTGATTCGCAAGTTTAACTTCAAAACACCTGGTCGTGGCGAAGAAATCGAAAAAGAGATCACCCAAACAGGAACTGAGCGTGCGGAAGCAGTTGTTGCCGCATTAGGAGGGACGGATAATCTAGAAACGGTTGACTGCTGTGCCACCCGTTTAAGAGTTACCGTTAAACGAGCAGATCTGGTCAATGAAACAGCCTTAAAACAGACCGGTTCAAAAGGACTTGTCAAAAAGGGAAATGGCATTCAAGTCATTTACGGACCACAAGTCACCATTATAAAAAACGAAATCGAAGAAATGATTGGAGAGTAACCCCTTGTTAAATACTGTTAAAAACAAACTAATTGTCTCATGCCAAGCACTTGAGAACGAACCCCTTCACAGTCCGTTTATTATGGCTAAAATGGCTTTGGCCGCTGCTCAAGGAGGAGCCGCTGGCATACGAGCGAACTCGGTAGTCGATATCTTAGCAATCAAAGAGGCAGTCAATTTGCCTGTCGTTGGTATTATTAAACGGGATTACCCTGACTCAGCCGTTTTTATTACAGCTACTACAAAAGAAATCGATGAATTGGCCACAACAGAATGTGAGATGATTGCCTTAGACGCCACAAGTCGAAAACGGCCAAATGGTCAAACCTTAGCTGAGCTTGTCACTTACGCTAAGGCAACCTACCCCCACAAGCTTTTAATGGCTGATGTAGCCACTGTTGAAGACGTGATCGTGGCCAATCAACTGGGATTTGATTGTGTTTCCAGCACCTTAATCGGCTACACTGCCGAATCAAAACAGGACGAGGTAGCGGCTAATGACTTTGCCATTCTGAAGGAAATGTTGGACATTAGTCACCTTCCATTAATCGCCGAAGGAAATATTGATACACCACAGAAAGCCCAAAGAGTCTTAACTCTCGGCGTTCATAGCGTTGTAGTCGGCAGCGCCATTACTCGCCCACAACTAATCACTGAAAAATTTGTCAACGCACTCCCATAGAACAGACATAAGAGATAAAGAAGGCATTCACCGAATGACCTTCTTTTTTCAATCAAAAAAAAAAGCTGAAATCAGCTTTTTCATTTTGGTTCGCTTTCTTCTTTTAAAATCAACTCCAACGTATCGCTACGCTTGCCATATAAGACAGAATCCCCTAATAATTCATAAAACAAGCAATCTAAAACAAAAAACATGGTCAGTTGGGTGTTAATAAAACGCCCATCGTGCATCGACTTCACGCTCGATGTGTAAATACTAATATCCGCCAACTTTGTCAACGTGCTGTCTTTAAAATTAGTTAGAGTACTGATTGTCACCTGATTCTCCATGGCAATATGGCAGGCTTTAATTAAGGCTTGTGTTTCCCCTGAATTAGACAAACAAATCAATAAATCATCTGGGCCTAATAATTTTGCCCCCATCAACATCATATGTGGGTCAGTCACACAATCTACCGTTAGCCCCATCCGCATCAATTGATACTTAAATTCATTAGCCGTTAGACCCGAACTACCAATCCCACAAAGGGTAATCTTATTGGCTGTTTTTATGGCTGCCACTAAACTGGCGAGCTGCTTGTCGTCCACTAATTGTTTAGAAGCCGCAACCATCGTGTCATAAAAAGAGCCGACCACTTCAATCACACCCGATTTATCTGTCGGTTCTTGTGTCATTTCTCGCCCTAAATAGGACTTCAGCTCAGCAAAACTAACGTAACTCAGCTTCTTGCAAAAACGGGTGACCGTCGCGTTTGATACGTCAGCATTTTTAGCAAGCTCTTGGATAGTCAACTGGCTAATAGCTTCCATATGAGAAATAATATAATCGCCTAAACGAGCTTCCGTTTTGGATAATTGATTGTAGGACTGAGTCAATCTGTTAGCAAAATTCAGTTCATTCATATGCCACCTCATTCTCGAATTGTCATCCCTAGTATAACATATGTGGCAGCCAGGCTCAGAGTAGCAAAAGAAAAACAGCTCTTTCTAAATAATTCTCAAGAAATACAATAGGACTACAATCACAATAATCCCAACTCCCAAAGGACGCAAAACTTTATTCTTAACCCGTGTCCACTGCATATTTTTTAGAATGGCTTCGTTCTTCTTATTTAAGTCAATATGTTTAATCTCCGTAGTATCACAATACACGACAAAGATGGGCTGTTCCTTAGAGAAAAGATTATTATTTTCGCCAATTATCAACGAAAGACCGCGAATCTCAGAAGGTAACGTTCGTGAGCCTTTTTTAGAAATTCCCCACTGCTCCTCATCTTTAACAAAATAATTATTGTCATCTTCATAAACAATCGTCTCAGGATCTGCCCAGTCAGCCCCCTCAATTTTACCTTGCCAAGCTATTTTTAAGTCATCAATAAATCCTTGGCAGTTTCTGGCAACCAGAACATTTCGATAGGTGTCAATAATAATCAACGGGGCTAATAAGACAAACAACAACACCTTTAAAAACATGGGGACCACCCCCAGACTGATCAGCAATAAACACACTAAAATGCCATCAATCCCTAAACGCTTTACCGAGCGTTGCTTATATAATTGTTCAATCGAATGCTGGTATTTACTAAAATCATTTGCAACAGATTCTTTCATCTTAAGCTCCTTATGCTAAATAGATTGGTTTAATCATTGAGTCGGCCCACTTTATATAAGCGACCGTCACTATTAATCGTAGTTTAATTTTATCATAGGAAGCCTAGCAAATGAATTAAAAAGAAAAAAATCTACGCCACACACTCAACGTATTAATTGGCTATAGGCTATAATTAAGGTATCCTTAACTAATAACGCTGAAAGAAGGGTTTCCCATGCTAAACATCAAAGAAATAGAACAAGCCGTTAACAATGAACAAAATGCCGGTGGTTTTGCCGATTTAATGAAAACTTTTTTACAATTAGGTGTGAAAAAATATGACTATCTGATAGCCCAAGGACTTTACCGTTATTACGATGATGATCACCATCTTGACTTACAGATGAATGCTGTTTCTAAATCGGTCTCTCCCCAAGGCAATCCAACTAAACTAAAAGAAGCGGTCCAAAAAGCGCAAGCTGGACAAATTGATTTTGACATCTTTTGCCAACTAGCAGGCGAAGCAGGGATTACCCATTGGCAAACTGACCTGATAAAAAAGAAGGTCACTTACTATAAACACACAACCCCTCTCTTAATTGAACCGATTCCAGGATTATAAAAACAGGCTGAGCAGGTTATTTTTCTTTTCAATGCTTATCCCAATTCACAATCTTACAACAAAAAAACTTAGAGACGACTCTCTAAGTCACTAGTATAACCTTGGAAGATTTATTTCCGTAAGATTTTTTCCATGGACTTTCCTTTGGCTAATTCATCAACCAATTTGTCCATGTAACGAATTTTTTGCATCAACTCGTCTTCTATCTCTTCCACTCGATACCCACAAATAAGCCCTTTGATCATCGTTACGTTCGGGTTTATTTGTGGTGCTTCTTTAAAAAACACCTCAAAATCAACCCGATTGTCGATTTGTTGCTGCAAACTGGTCTGGTCATAGCCCGTCAGCCAATAAATGACCTCATCCACTTCATCTTTAGTTCGGCCCTTTTTCTCCACCTTTTGAATGTATAATGGATAAACACTCGCAAAAGACATGGTAAAAATTTTTGGTTTTTTCACTGTCATTCCTCCCTTCCTGGCTCCTAAGAATCAGATACTTAGGTTTGATTAAGCTCTCTCACAATTAATTCTACCCCAATTTCCAAGGCCTTGATTCTATTGCTCAGCAAGGTTAACTGCCCCTTATATCGTTGAGGGTCTTTGCTAAGAAGGCTACTATGAGCTTTTTGACTTTTGCCAATTAAAGAATCAATCGCCCGTTTAGCCTCCAGTAAGTCATCCTGACTGTATCGATCCATCTCACCACCTCCAATCATCACTTAGAAATAATCTTTTTTCTTTAGAATCATTCCGACGGCCGTTGAAATAGCTACTGTTATACCTACTAATATCCAGAAGGCAAAGGGGGTTTTTTCAAAGGGTAGCCTGACATTCATCCCCCATAAAGCCCCAATGATTGCTGGCACGGTGAGAATAATTGAGACAGATGTTAACACCTTCATCAAATTATTTAAACGATTGGAAATAATCGAAGAAAATAAATCACCAATCTGTTCCAACAACTGATGGTATTGCTGAATCATCATCTCTGCCTGTCGATTCTCGTTATCCATGTTAAGTAGCAACTTTTTGGCCTTCCCTCCCTTGCTAAATACATCAGTTGACTTAATCCCCTGAAAGACAGGCTGATTACTTTTAGTCGCTGCATCAATAAAGACCAGACTTTTTTTCAGGGTCAAAAGACGATACAATTGCCTGTTTTTATTGGAAATAACACTTTCTTCTTCCAAGGCTTTGATTCCCTGACTAATTTCTTTCAAATAAAGAATATAGGTGTAAGAAATCAACCAAGCCACTTCTAAGACAAAACTCTCCTGATCAGCTAAATTTTCAACATAGTCATTCGTTAAAAGGTCGTCAAAAAAACTAGGCAAACTAGCCGAAGCCGTAATAATCAACTTATCTGTTAATACAATCGAAAACGGTTGAGCATCATACCCTGTCATGCCCATCTTGTTTCGGATTTTAAACGGATACAGCAATGTCACTAACGCCGCTGATGAATCGCTCTTAAACTCATATCTGGCGATTTCATCCGAATCCAACACATTAGTTAAATAATCCTTTGGAAACCCATAAGTTCGAGACACTTCCAAAATCTCTTCTTTAGACGGACTAAACAAATGAAGCCACTGTGCCTCTTCTTGTTCCTCACATTTCTTGATACGTGACGCCTTTGTATAATACCCTTGAATCATACAAATCCCCCTCAATTGATTAACTGGCCTTTCAATCTAAGACACGTGATAACAGATGGTTCACTTATCTAGCTACATGTTATGTTATTTTCAAGGATCTTGCAAAGGTTTCACCTTTAACGTTACATGACTCCCTAGCAGCCCCATAAACCGTCTTGACATTATCAGTTCCATCCAGCAGAGACATTGACAATTGCATCAAATAAACAGAGCCCTTTTCTTGTAAATAGGGGGCAATTGCCTCTTTAATCGCCTCTTCGTAAGCAGCCTGTTGCCCTGACATAATCAACGGAAAGCTATCAGGAATTAGCCTCACTTGATAATCAGACTCTTTTCCCTTTTTCTGATAACCCGCTTTAACTTTAGCCATCGTTAAAGGAACTGTATCAGGATTAGAAAAGAACAAAAATTTTTGATGATCATCCTGAATGATTGCTTCAATAATTGGATCTTCAATTTTCCAAATAGGCACACCATCGATGTCAGATTCCTCAATCAAACTGGCATATACCGTACAAGTAATCATGAACCCCACCACATCCGACTTGAGTTCCTTCTTAATCAACGCCATGAGTTTTTTTCTCTGGTCCTCTAAATCCATCTGAGGTTTAATAATCAGGTGCTTTTTAACATTATCATCCTCATTAAAAAGAGCCTCCATATAGGAAATATTACTATCATGGGCATGAATGCCAATTATCTGTTTCATCATCTGCACCTCTTCCCCTTATATTAACTCTTGATAATACCCTTCTCTGCCAATTCCAACAGTCTGAAAATAACGAGAGAGACTTAAATCTTCTGCCAGCCAATCCTGATTATCTTCGTAACTGCCGTCTTTTTTCATTAACTCAATCTCTTCTTGTATATCCTCTGGGGTAGACGGACGATAACAGCCTACACTAATTGCTAAAAAACCATAACCTGTTTCTTCATCGAATTCTCCCTCTGACTGATTAAGCTCGGCTAACAACACCAAGACCTCTTCGGCAGGCCTTTGAAAAACAGGACAGCCCTTTATTGTGGGGATTGTTCTTTCAGATTTTGATCCGTATAAACACTCAATAAACGAGACTTTATCATCTTCAAATGAAATCGATAACTCGTAATCATCTAAGTATAAAGTCTCACTTTCATCCTCTTTAGATCCCTTAAAGACCGCTAAAACACTTGCTTTGTTATCACCAAAATTAACTGGCTGATCGCCGATTAATGCCCCTTTAAGTGGTAGTAATTCAATGACAGTTTTCATTTTTATCCCCTTCCATGCAACTAAGCTGTTACTTATTATAACCATTCTTTTGAACAAAGTCGAAAGTAAACCCACTAACATAAGGGGTGTTTTGCCAATTTAGCAAAATAAGGCTCTCTTACAATTAACGGCCGGTCTTGTCCTTTTATTGACACTCCTTAGAAATGTCAAGCCCACCGATCTCAAGACAGTCGGTAAAAAGTAGCTCTTACTTTGAAACTGAATGAAGTCTGAGTGATGTTTAAAGTCCCTCATTGACTTAATATCCACGCAACCCATGTCGAAATTAATTGTTCAAAAACGAAAAAGGCAGCTCATTTAATTATGAGCTGCTTCTTTTTGGTTTTTGCGATTATCTACCAACTTAAAATGAATTAATTCGTTGATGCTTGCAACTAGCATAACAACTGCCATAATGGCAGACATGTCAGTTAAACTGTTAGTTAGAGAACCACCTCTCATAAGAAACATTGACATAGATATTACCCCATAGGTATATATATTTACACGATAATAGTCATTTTTATTGACTATTACATACAGAGTGACAATTCCCCAAAATAAAAATAAAGGCGTCAGCAGTCCGTTACCGTGTCTGCCTGTACTTGTTACACTAATAATCAGGTCTTTTATCAATAGTCCCAAAACCAACAATGTCATTAATGCGTAAGCTATTTTTGCCTTCTTAGTCATAAGGTCTCTCCTCCTTTAATTAAACTTCATCCAAAACGACTTCCGAAAATGAGTCATCCAGCCATAAGTCCCTACGATAATCAGAACCGCGACAACCAATGTCACAGGCCAAAATGGCAAGTACAACGATGCAACTCCATATAGTACCAATAGGATTACACTGACCAATATCGATGCCATCATCGTCAAAACTAATCCTATCTTGCCGGAACCACGAGAAAATAACTGATCCAAGTTGGTCCAATCCAACAATAATAATCGGTAATCCCTGGCGAAATAAAACAAACTCAATAAAAATGTGCCTAAGACAGCGCCAGCTAATAAAGCAACAATAAATGGCCAAGGAAGTTTAGTAACCACACCACCAAGCAAGGCCACCAAACTACTTAAACTGATTTGAATCGCGACCCCAACTAAAAACTTTTGCTTCAAATAGACTTTCAGAGACAACGGCAGGCTTTTGACAAATTGAAAGTTTTCCTGATCAAGAGAAATCAAATTACTGATAAAAGATGTTTGATTAACCATCATAACCGTCAAAGTCATCCCTGCCACAAAGACCACTCCCGTCATCCGATAATCAATCTGACTTAAATTCAAGGCCCCACTAACGGCAAAGCTCACAATAAAAATGGTTGGCATTAAGATTGAGTTGGATACTACCTGCATGATTAAATTCGGTTCTTTGACTAACTGCTTATTGTAACTCAATAACAATTGGTTTAAATTTTGATGACCTTTATAGGAACGTTTGCCACTACCTTTGGCCGTTGAAGCAGCCGTTAACTGCTCATAAAGTTTAGGCAAGATGAAGAGCTTAATCGCCCCAAGACTCACCAGGAGTACTGCTACTAGTCCAGCCAAACTTATGAAGCCATTTAGAGCAAAGGGCTGACTAGCGATCTGATAAATTGGCAAGAAAAGTGCGATGACACCACGATCCATCGTCGCCGTATCAGCACTAATATTCTGACCATTCATATAAAGAATCCCGCCAACTGCCAGCAACATCGAAATAACCAGTAGCCCACTGGTCACAACTTTTTTATGAGATTTAAAAAAGGCCGTTCTAGTTAAGCCAAAAACAATCAAGCAACAGACACTGAAGATAATCCCTAACATGACGACAAAAAGCACAATCGATAATAACAGTGTTAATGGTAAAAAAAGACCAGAACGCAGACCTGTCAGTAAAAACACCACTAACAGCGGAAAGACAAAGGGCATAACCGTTAACGTCACCACTAAGATTTTAGCAGCAAATATTTCACTTTGACGTATCGGCAAAGGCAAATAGGCCTGTAAATCTTGGCTTTCAAAAAAAACATTGTAAATCACAGTAATCCCTTGAGAAAAAGCTAAAATACTAAATAAAGCCACATAATAGGTAAAATACCCAGGTAACTTACTGAAATCCAAGGCGACCATCGACAGACCGTAAATCACCAAAAATAGAACCATGGAAAAGACATACTGCATCAATAACGAACGAGTTAGCCCTTTCCCCGTTTTGCCCTTTTTACGAGCCTGAATCGTCTGTTGAGGATTCGCATATCGCAAGTTGACCTTGATCAACTCCGAGAGTCGGTTCTTATTCATGAGCATCACCTTGGCTGTCAATCTGCTGCCCTGATTGGCGACCAGCCATTCTCAAATAAATGGTTTCCAATGATTCATTGGGTGATTCGGCTAATAAATCTGCCACAGAGCCATTGTAAATTAATTCCCCTTGCTTTAATATTGCTAAATTGTCACACAACTGTTGAGCAGTATCTAAAACATGCGTGGAAAAAATCACTGTTTTCCCCTTCTTAGCATGGGCACTCATCAATTCCTTTAAATCAAAAGCAGCCTGAGGGTCTAGACCTTGCAAAGGTTCATCCAAAATCCAAATATCTGGATCTGGCAACAGCGCACCGATGATCAGTGTTTTTTGACGCATGCCGTGAGAAAAACTAGCAATGGTTTCATCTTTGTGAGTTCCCATGTCAAAGAGTGTGGCTAATTCATTTAAACGACTGTCTTTAGCTCCTGCTTCCAGTTCATAGGAAGCCCCTATTAAATCCCAATACTCGCCTGCTGTAAGTTGTAAAAAGATATCTGGCGTATCTGGGACATAGGCTATTTTTTGCTTAATCTCCAAAGAGTGTTCCTTTAAATCAAGGCCATCAACTCTGATGGTCCCACTGGAAGGCTCTAAGATACTTACCAGACTTTTAATCGTTGTTGATTTGCCAGCCCCATTATGTCCCAAAAGTCCAAAGATTTCCCCTTGTTTAATGGTCAGATTTAATGACTTAAGTGCTTCTTTACTACCATAATTTTTACTCAAATTAACCAGTTCGATCATCTTTATCCCACCTTTATTATCGATTTTACGCCTTTTTAAAATTGTTGCAACTAAATAATTATGATTGGATTATAGGTCCCTTTAACCGATAGCTAAACAGCCCAAAGAAATTTCCTTCCTTTGGAGCTGTTAGTTATTTAGTTAATTTTTTTCCACACTATTTTTTTGCTGCTGAGCTCTGTCACTAACAACGTCGATTGGATTCGCTTTATTAATCCCCCCAAAACCAGTGTTCACCATAGTGCCCCACCCTTTTTTGACCGGCTCAATTCCTTTGGCTCTTAATTCATCGTTTTTCTTTCGTAATTTTGTACGATGTGCCAGGTTTTTCTTTTGTTGATGCTCACTCACTTTATCAAAAAGACTCATAAATTATCACCTCATCTTATTATCTTCTCTTTATTATACCAATAATAGCCTAATAAAAGGTGACAATTATGTCAGATTCTCTCTCTAATTTAACCGTCGTTCCACTTACATGACAACAATTAACATAATGTTCGAATTAATACATTTGAGGTGAAATAAATACGACATTTATCCCTGGGCATAAGCTCTAGCTTCTAAACCCACATTCAGAATTACCTCTTATCCAATGACTGATTTTAAAAAAACTAATTTACTGTGTTAAGTGGTTACTCTTCTTATATCTCCACTGTGACCTAATCTTAACACCTGTACATATATCCCTCATGTTGCTTTAGCCGCATCCACGCAGTGGGATATTTCGCTGGTGTAAGTACTTGTAAAGAGTTGTTCCTGAAATCTGACATTCTGAAATAATTTCTGACACGGATAAATTGCTATTAATATAAAGTTCAATAGCACGATCAATTTTCTTAATCGGACTAGGACGACCTAACTTAACACCGTTTTTACGCGCAGCATCAAGACCCGCCAATACACGTTCCCGTATTAATGTCGTTTCCATTTCAGCAAAAGCTCCCATTATGGTAAATAGTAAACGACCTGTTGGAGTTGACGTATCGATATGGTTCTCAAGACTGACGAATTTGATGTCACGGTTAGAAAAAATATCTATCAATTTAAGCAGATGTTGCGTTCCACGAGCTAACCGATCTAACTTATATATCACTAGCGTATCTCCAGGCTGAAGGGTCTCTAGTAGATTTGCAAGTACAGGTCGCGATTCCTTTAAGCCACTTTCTCTTTCTGTAAAAATATAATCTACGCCATATGCTTTTAGTGCTTCCGCTTGGGAATCAAATTTTTGATGAGTTGTACTAATACGGGCATAACCATATATAGCCATAATTTTCTCCTTAATAATTTTACATCTTTTCTTTTAACTTAATTTGTCTCGAACTATTTTCAACACACCTTAATTTATGAGTGAATGGCTCCGCAACCTTGTTAAGAGCCTGACATTATTCGTTGTCACTTGCTACGTTTACTTCGATACACTTATCTGTCTACTATCATAAAAGTTTAACTACCTACCGTGATAAACCTTAATGTCTTTTTATCAGTCAATAATTTTCGGTGAAGGCCCTCGTTAAGAGCATGTGACAGCGAAAAAAACGTAACATGATCTTATTTAATAGATCCATTGATTAAATTAGTTCCGCTATTCTTCAGATATAGTTCTAGATAATACTATTGATTAGTTTAAGCTGATAGCTATCAAGGAGGATGCAAAAAATTATAACCCATCATATGCTCATTGTTTCTCCTGAAATTCATTAAACGCCCTTTAACGAACAAAATTCAAAAAAATCATCATATACTTCTCTTAATTCTCGGTCATTCACTTGCTTCGTCTCCTCAATATTGGTAAAGACATAAGAATAATAGCTAACGGACAAGTAGTCAAGAACATTGCTCAGTTGTGTCAGCCATCCAAAATCTTTCAAAGTCTAATTAATTTAATAATAGGCTTTATAAATAACCAATAGGACATTACTTCACAAGTCTTTTTACTATACTTGCCATTAACCTCTCAAGCAAATTTCTCAGCAAACGGCCAGCCTAATCTGGCCATTAATTAGTTAATCAGACGACGGATGACCATGTACAGTATGAACGTCCCCATAATCAACACCACAATAATAGTTAATAATAGCCCTATACTAACTTCATTCTTTATGATAGCTTCTGCATATGTTTTGCTCTCTTTAAGATTATTTTCCGTTACCTCAAAGGGCTCTTGCCACTCCCAACTTAATTGACCAACCGTAACCTTCGTATGAGTCATATATGACCCAACTTTTGGTTTATCCATCATTATTGGAAAATCAATTTGAGAATAGGGAGCCATCCTCATTTGCTCTAACTTACTTTCAGCCAATACTCTATCTGAGTCACTTGCTGTTACATAACTTTCTACTACCATCTCTCTGACTATTGTTGGCGTATCATTATTGAAGCTAGCTTTAGCCATATTTTTTCCTCCTTTAGTCACAAATATACTGTTATTTGGACTCATAGATCCTTTAATACTGCTCTCAGACTCTAACGATTCTCTCAATGAAACAGAGTAGACGTATGTATACTCATTTCTGATCATTACCTTGTCTTTCGTTTTTTCTTCTTTGGAAACCTTTTGTAATTCAATTCCACCTAAAATCACACCTTCAAACTCTTTTTTAGGTATGGTTAGGTCTATTTCAATTTGCTTGGTTTCTCCCTTTTTTAGTCTCACTTCTTTTGGCGCTTGTGCAATATCTGTCAGTTTAACTTTAAGACCATTTGTATTTTTCAAAGAACTTGGACTGTATTCAATGATTCCAGTTTCCCCAGTTTTAGCGTCTGACACGTGAACATTCAGCTTTAACTCATCATCAGTTTCATTGGTCACTTCAGTTATCACTGTTTGTTTTTGAGATGGTTTGACTAATAAATCAAAATAGTTGCCCTCTCCAATTTGGTTTTCTGGCATCATATTTCTATAGGAAAAACCTATCCCTTCCTCTGGTTTGTCACTTTCAGCTTGACTTACAACTGGCATTAATAAACAAAGTAGCAACAACAAGAACGGCATAACGAGCGCTTGATTAGTAGTTAGTTTTCTCATTGTACAAATATGACTCCTCTTATTTAATAGTTAGTAAACTTTGGAAATAATCCCATCTCAACTTTCCCTATGACATCTTCTTGATTGACTACCCCGTAGTGACGACTATCCATCGCACTTTGCCGATTATCTCCAAGAACAAAATAGGTGTCTTTTGGCACTTTCGATTCCCCAATCACTTCTTTCAAGCTGAAATTTTCTGTTAATAATTCTTCTCCCAGTTCCTTTTTCCTACTGTTTAAATATCTTTCGGGTCTCCCTTCATTGTTAATGAACAAGTCATTATTTCGATAATCTAATGTGTCTCCTGGCAACCCCACAATCCGCCGTATTGAATAGGTCTTTTCTTTTCCTGGTACCTTTATATAAACCAAATCAAAGCGGGAGAGGTTTGTATGTCGACTGGCCAATACAATATCTTTATGATTAATTAATGGCATCATGGAATAACCATCCATTTTCCCAAAAGAATAAGTCAATTGTATGGCTGTCAAAATGATTAGACAAGCTAGTAAAAAGGCTAATGCTAAGGATGTTAACTCACGCCCTAACAGCCTCTTTCTATTTAACTTTTTTTTCTTATAATAAGCAGAACTGTGCCTCTTTCGCCTTTTGTTAACTGGTATTAGCCCTTTATCATTAGAGTTATCCTGATAATCATGACGGCCACTAGTTTTTATCTGCCTGTTCCTCTGCTTCATTTATTTCACCAAACTCATCTTGTTTACTTTTTCTCTTTTAATGACGTTTCATCTACTTTATAAAAATTGAGCACTTGTTTCTGAGTTTTTTGAGCATTGTCAATGTCTTCAAGAAAATTTGACAATGATTCCACGCCGGACTCATCATCCAAAAATTGTTCTGAAGCTAGGTTAACTCCCAATTGACCAACCTGAGCATAATATCGATTCAATTGTTGTTGCCCCTCTGTTGAGGCTGAATTATTAGCCCTCTTAGCAGCATAACTTGCCATCCTAATTGATAGATTATGGATATTTTCATTTAATTTTATTCCATCTATCTTTCCAGCTAGTCGTTCATTTATTTGTTCTGCTGCTTTATCTAGCAAATAGTAGCCTGTGACAATCGTCTCAGAGTCTCCCGCTGTCATATTTGTTAACTGATAGAACTTAGAATAGCCCGCCATACTAACCGAAATGACCATTAATACAATCAAGAAAATTAGCCGTTTTCCTTGTTTGCTTTTTAATTCAGCTAATCTTTGTAGATCCCGTCGCCATTTCCTAATACGGGTTCTTCTTTTTGGTTTAAGTCTCTCCGCTTCTTTCATTTTTTTACCTGTGAACACTCGAGAAACGATTGTCACCAGTATTAAGAAAAAAAATAAAATCCCTAAAGATAGACCTGTCAACATAACCATATCCAATATTTCCATTTACATCTTCCCTTTTTGTAAAGTTAAGCATATTATCTTTTTTTATTTTTACTCTTTTTCTTATTAGCTGCTCGTTCTTTCTTAATTAACCCCTTTATACCAGCGCCGACACCCACAGTGACAATTCCAACACCAACTATTAACGCAATCCATTTCCACTCTATCCCCTTTTCTTGTACGAGATTGACATCCTCTTGATTGAATTGATCAGCCTGCTCTTTCGTAATGGTAAAGTCCTTGTCCCACTCCCATTCCCCCCCTTGAGCAGATGCCAACACATGAGCTGTATAGTTTCCAGCCTCCATAGGTGCGCCACCTAAACCGACAGGATACGACATTAAGGTATTGGGTGCCATTTCCATATTATTCTTTTTACTGCTATACGATACATCTTTACTACCTTGTTTCATTATTTCAACATCCAACGTTAGCCCATCGATTTTCATGGCTTGTAAATTCGACACATCCAAAAAAATGGCATTTCGATAATTCTCAAGTTCAGGATAGACTTTTTTCAGTTCTAGTTTTGGCTCTAATGCCTTCTCTGTCATTTGAAGCGTCATACCAAATAAATAAGCAATTTTATTGACGATGGTGGTTGTTTCTCCCTCTGCACCAGGTTGATTTTTCGATTGTAGCTGAACACCACCAGTTACAATGCCATCAAATGGTATCTCTGGCATTTCAATTTTAATGTCAAAAAAACCTTCATCCTTGGCTGCAACCGTGATTTCTTCTGGAATTTTAGCTAGATCAGGTAAATCAAACTTCATGCTACTGTCCTTATTAAACTTACTTGGTCCATATTCGAGTCCCCCTCCCCCATTGGTTCTAGCGCCATTTAAACTTAGTTCTAAAACTAATTCTTCTGATCCTAAATTTCTAATTTTTACCGGAATTGTCTGGGTTTGCCCAGAAGTCATCTTCAATTTAAGAGCTCCGCTCTCTTCTATTTGATTTTCTGGAAATTGTATCTCATAAATATAACCGACTTCATTGACGATGCTACTCTCATCTACCGCAAACACTGTCGGTGATAAAACAATTGAAACAAGTAACAGTATCAATAGAATCAGGGATTTTCGCCTCTTTAAATCCATTAAACTCTCCTTTATTTATAGGAAAAGCACTAAAATTAACATTTTAGTGCTTTTCTACATGATTCATTCGTATTAGAATGCCTTAACTATTTCTGATTCACTAACCTTTTTATAATGAAGCGATTGTCCAAGTAATCTCTGCCACATAAGCTTCTGTCAGACTAAGTGGTGTATTAGCAGGAACATCTAGTTGAACCGACTCTCCCATAGTAGGAACCGCAATAGGGTTCTTACCAATATTAGCAGGGCGTCCAAATTCTACCGTATGCGTTCCCCAACCAGTTCCTGAACTAGCGTTTAGAGCAGTTTCAGTATTGGGAGTTCCATCTGTTTTTAATGTAAAGGTAGATTTAGCTACTGGTTGTAAATCTTCTGGCTGTGTAGAATCAACATGTGGATTCATAAAGGTGATTTCAGCCCCTTTTAATATATTACCTGAAGTCGCTTGAGTAAATGGTTTTGTTACAGCTGCTTTCAATTCCCAGCCCTTAAACGCACCATCACCACGAATATCAGATACTTGCACATAATTTCCGCGCTCAATAGGCTGGCCGTCAGCATCAACTAAATTAGTCGGTAAAGCAAAATATTTCCCCGCACCTGTTGTCAAATCTACTTCACCAAATTTCAAATTAGAAACTAAGTTAACTTGTAAGGTACCTTTGTCTTTATTTTCAACAATTTCTTCTTCATCCTTAGGCTTTACAATCTCTCCTGGTTTTTCTGGATCTGTCGGGCCAACTGGCTCCGTACTTTCCACATATTTGATTGTTCCTTTTCCTGTTGTCGTATCAGCCGCTGCAAAAGCAGTTGCTCCTGACCCTAACACTAATGCTGATAATAATACCGCGCTTGTTAACTTTTGTAATTTCATTTTGTAAATCCTCCTATAATTTCTTTTTTATGTCAACTTGCATATAACAAGTGATCACCTACTTGGTTTCCGGCCCTTTTAACGTTATTCCCGAATCGAACAGAATGTTTACAATACCGCTATTGTCCACGTTAAAGTAGTGGAGTATTTAACTGGATCTTTAGCTATTTGGCCGGGAACAAAAAGAGCAACAGCGCTGTTTTTATACATCGGTTTGTCCTCAACGGTCGGATCAGTCACCGGCTTTCCATCAGCATTTATTACTGGTGTCAACGTATTCTCAATTCCTTCGACTGAACCAGATGACCCAAACTCAATTGTCCATGTGCCTGAGCCCTTGCCTTTACCGGCTATAGCAATTGGATACGTCGCGCCAATTTCACTGATTTTTATGGCATCTTTAACGATCGTCGGCTGATATTCCTGATTGGTTGTTGAGTTCCCCCACTGCTTGTCAAAAGACAAGACAGCCCCAGACAATTCTTTAGTTTGAGCATGTTCATTCATAAACTGAGTTTCTTGTCTAACAGTTAACTGCCATCCCTCTAGCGAACCACGATTATCGGACAATTGAATGTAGTTTGCCCGCGCTGGGGTATCCCCTTTAAATAACTGAGCATTACTATAATAAACCTGATCCTCAGTAGAAACCGCTTGTGGTCCAAAGATGAACTGAGGGACTAAATCTAATCGTAACAGCCCCTCTGTTTTAACTATTTCGCCTCCTGGCTCAACCTCATTTTTTGGTTTTTCCGGATCGATTGGTGGTGTTTCCCAATCTGAACCTAAATACTTTAGTGTGCCACTCGAAATTGATTCATCAGAGGCTGCATCCACTCGGGATCCTCCCATTACTATCGGTAATAAGAGAAGACTACATATATGGCCCCATTTTATCCTGTTATGCACCTTAGTTCCTCCTCTCCTGACATTTCCGAAATAGCATGTAACCACCACTCAAGGTGACCATTACGCCCATAAAACTAAGTGACATGGCTGATTGTTCACCAGTTTGTGGTAACCTAACAATTGGCTTGGCTTTAGATGGAGGCACTGGAACAGGCGCTGGCTTATCAAGCGTTTCTAGATAAAATTCAACAGTGGCGTCATTACCTGCGCTTCCTTCTTTGTTAGCAGCTTGCATATTATAGGGAAGTATAACTAACACGCCATACATAACCGCAATCGTAAAGTAGACTAATTTCTTCGTCAAATACTATTCACCTCTCTCTACTCGGATAACAGTCACTTACTGAATGGTATCTCTTAATGTCCATTTAATGATCCCTTCGTATGTGCCCGTTGTTTTTGGGGCTTTAGATGAATCGATTTCCAACTTAATGCCATCTGCTTTGTCCGATTTTTGCCAGCTATCTGAAATATTGTAAATCCCATCATCACGAACTGAGTCACTGACGTAAATCGTTTTAGCTTCGTCAGTCAAAGTGAACTCTCTGTTGTTATACACATACTTCAATGCCCCTGGGTAATCATCGGTTCCATTAGTCATCTCTTGCATAATTTTAGCTGTGACATCCCAGTTAGGACGCGTTTTTCGATTGTCAGTTATCACTAAGGGCGTATCAATGTTAGTCTTATCTGCTCCGACCTTTTTTTGAAAATCAAGTATGGACACTTGGCCAAAATTGATCATGGCTGGAACAGATTCTAACACCAATTTACCAGCAACTATTCCCCCTGGATTTTTAACACTTCCGCTATTCTTTATCACTATATGAGACGCTTCCGTACTAACTGGCCCTGGAACAAAGGGAAACTCTTGTGGTGACTCGCCTATTCCCCAGGCAGTGTTCTCAATTACCGTATCTACAGCCTCTTGATTAACAACTGTTTTAAATGTAATTGTCGCTTTATCTTGCGGTGCTAAATCACCTAATTCAACTTCCAATTGTCGTGTTTGATCATGATAAATGACCTTTGGTAACGAGACAGCGACACCATTGAATGCCATTTCCACATTTGCCTCCGATAATTTAAAATCTAGACCTGTTGGGATAACATCAGTCAAGCGAGCATTGTACCAAACCTTCTCACTATCAATTGAATCCTTATTTTGAATTTCAACTGTATAACTTAACACAGAGCCAATTTGAGTAATTGGCTGTCCCTCAGATTCCCTATCTGAGCTAACCGTTTTTATTACGTGAGGCTGACTGGGAACCACATCCTGAATGTTGAATAAGCGTGAGGGGTCGAAACGTTCGTCCTTAATAGCGTCGTGATACCCTTCATAACTGTCATAGACTAGACTGTTCTCCGAAAGATTACCATATACACCATCTGGTTCAGCTGTATAGGTTCTTGGAGGATTGATAACATCAGTTTTACCTGCTGTTTCAGTCAAAGTAGTGGTGTCTTTAGCATAAACTTCCACATTTTCATCTGACAACTCCACATACCTCGGTAAGTTAATTATCCATTTTTTGACTGTTGAGTTGCTTGGTTGGGAATTTGCTGTAATTGTCTCACTAATCAAGTCACCTCCATCGCTCTTCAAAAATTGACCATTAACTTTAACAAATAATTTCACTTCAGAAAGCTCTTCTTGGTCCCTTTGATCAAACAAATCAATAGTTCCCTCAATTTGTTTGGTCGCATTAGATAGACGAGTCACAGCCAGGAGATTCCCTGGTGGTGTCACATCCTGTGTCACAACAGGCGGAGCTTTCAAATCCTCAACTTGACTAAAAATATTACGCTTTGAGGTCTCGTCTAAAACACCTCTCCAAGCTTTAACCACTTCTACTCGGTCACCTTTGGCTAAAAAGGCCTTAATAGACGTTGGGACATTGTCCACTTTAAATAGCCCTGCCCTAGGTGACTCTCCGTAGATAGACATACCTGGATTGTTATTATTCATTCCAACGGTTGTTCCGACAACTTCACTCACCTTACCTGTTTTGGTTGTAATTTTTAATTTTACGTACGCCTCATCTGTCCAGGCATCCCGCCCGGTTTCTTGATCCCCAACAGGAACTGTTATATGACCAAAGGCACTTTGATCCGCATTCGTTGATTGTCGAAGTTCATCTACGATCGGCGCTGCGTTATTTCCGCTCATTCTGGCATAAGCACTTGCACCTTGTCCTCCCTCACCATATAAAGTTGGAAAGGTATTGTCCGTATAACTGACAATTTTACTAAAATTGGCTCCACTTAATGAATAGTCAAACAGTGGCCAATTATGAGTTGGATCCCCATCTAAATTGGCTCCTTTTTTCCAAACACTCAAATTTGATTCCGTCGATGTAAAGATGGATGGATTGGAGGTCGTTCCAGCACCAATATCAAAGACCATCCCTCCACCATTACGCTCATTTCTAAAATCAAAATACAGAGGATTATCCACCTTTATATCGGATTGATTCGTATTAAAAATCCCTTGATTGGCACTTGCCGTTTTACCATTGGCCACAAAAATACTTTTTTTGCCTGCAATCAAATTGCCACCATTTTCAGCACGCATATCGATAGCCGCTCCATTATCAGCGTCTACATTTACAACGGCACTTTGTGTGTCACCTAGCTGTTTATCTGCTAACTCAAAGGTATTATTTCCACCATTAGTATAAACAATCCCCTGGTTTCCATTTACAGAACCTGGATCTTGTGGACTACCATTTCCCTCAGTGTACACACTCATTTTCCCACCAGAGGCTACTTTGATACTATTATTGCCACCATACATTCTGATGGCAGGAGTCGTTGCCCCAGCTGTCGTACTCGTTCCTCCACTGACCTTGTTTATTTCAATGAGAGAGTTGTTAGATATATTAAAGGTTTGCGACCCTTGAGATCTAAATCTCAGTGTGGCTCCACGAGCATTTGCAGCACCAGAAGAGGTTAACTTCATCGTACTTCCGTGATCGACTGTAAATACGCCACCCAAACTTTGTAAAATCATCGCAGGGGTACCTGTCGCCTTAATGTCCAATGTTGCACCGTTGTCTAAAGTGATGGTGGACCCATTTCCAACTAATGCTATCAAGGTCCCATCATCGCCTGTGTCAACTCTATTTCCCGATCCTTTTAAACTTGTTTGTTGACCATCAAGTAAAAAAGATCCTTGAGCCTGAATATTAAAAATCAAACCTACTTCAGCATGAAGATTAAGTTGACTATTTTCAATGATGATGATTTGCGTATTGGCCCTAGCACTATAAAAGAAGGCGTTATTGACACTTGAACTCACCTGGGCATTATTTTTAACGGTAAATAGTTCCGAAGTGAACATGCCTCTCGTATCACTCGCAGTATCAAGAGTGTTATTAAATCGGTTAACCCCACCATCAATGGTTATTTTTCCCCGTTCAAGTTCGAAGATTGTTCTTGTCCCAGCAGATGTGGCAATATCAACGTCTGCCAGCTGAAGCTCCCAATTGGTACTATTCACCGCTGAAGCCGATACCCGTTGAGAAGTGCCACTACCCGTGAGTCTAATGTCAGTCATTCGAAAAATTGACTGTGTTGGCGCAGCCCCAAGAGTAATCGTTTGGCCCCCCATATTTAACTCTTTCCCATTTCCATTGATTACAATCGAACGGCTATAAGTTCCTAATATCGGCCTGCTTTCTGCTGTGATATCTGCTAAGAGACTAATGTCAGAAACACTAGAATTCCCCATAGCATCAACAAATTCTTGCCAGGTACTGACTGTGGTAGCTGCTCTTGCAGATAGTATCTGACCACTTGTTGCCAGGCTTTCACCAGAAACTGGCAGCTTAACTGAAACAAATAAATCCTCAAGAGTGACATTAGAATCATCAGATTGGACAGATAATTGATGCTCTCCTTCTTTCAATCCAGTTACATAAAAAAGCAAGTTATGAGTATAAAATTCTTCCTCTTCATCCAATATGTCTTTATTATTATTTTGAATCGTTAAGATAGATGTCTCTTTATCAAACTCTATGGCAAAGCCTTTAGCATTTTTTTTATCGAAGCCGTTATACGCCATTTCCTTAGGAAATTGAATTGAAACTCTTTCCTTAAAATTCGACGGCTGACTGTATCTAAATTCAGATTTTTCGTTTACAACAAACGCATTGCTGCTGTTAATTGAGATTCGAGGAGTATCATCTATCGATGAAGATTCTTTAGCCACTAATTTAGTCGACCGATTGAACGTTGGAATAATAAAAAATACAAGCATGGCTATCAGACAGCTACATGCTATTAAACCTATTTTTCTATTTTTCATGTATGCTCTCCTTCCTTTCCAATTACTGATAGAGGGAAAGGTCTTCCTTCCCCTCTATCATCGTCAAAAATGTCTGTATTACAATTCGCCTGTATAATAAAAATTAATAACTTTAGGTTCTTTAGATTTCACTGCAACAAAATCCTGGCTATCACTGCTGTCAAGTTCCATTTCTTCCTCTGTAAAGTCAAATTGCAACATATTGACATTTACAAGATCGCCCACCTCAACTTGGATTTCTTCTTCTGTGTAAAGTCTATAGCCTAAATCATCTTCTAAATCAACCCAATGTTTAACTAAAAGAGTGGTAAATAGTTCTGTACTCGCACCACTAAAGGTTACTGTGTGACGTCCATCTTTCTTTAATTGAGTGACTTCGTTTCCTTTTTTTAGAGCGGCATTTTGACGGACTGCTGTTATTTGACCATCTTTAAAAGATGTATTCACAACTAAACCACCATTTTCTATAGCCACGGCTTTAGGATTGGATGACCAAACATAGTTTTCAATATTTGACATATTTCTACCCACGGTTTTATACGCCTGATTAATGACAAATGGGTTGTCCGTTATAACTAATCCACTATTTTCATAAACCTCGTTGACGGCTGCGCCACTATACGCTCGCAACATTTGCTTGTCAGCATGTAAGGCAGATAGATGACTGTTAATATTTGTCGAAATACCTGTAATTGAGCTACCTGCATCTTCCGCTTGAATATGGGCGATAATTGAACGAGCACCACTAATCTTTCCCTTACCAACTACTGTAGCACCCTTCCATGCGTAGATATCGCGGTAAGCATAAATCCCAATGCCATTCTCACTTGTTCCTTTAAGAACAGCGCCATAATAAGGCTTAATATCATTGTCACTATACACACCAAAATTATTACCGTAGCCTTCTACCGTCCCATCTTTCATTTGAATCTCGTTATGAACTTTAACACCTGTTCCATTTGCAGTCCCAACTACTTTGCCATTTCCAGAATATTTGAAGGCTTTTAAGTGGTTCCCAACATTAATCGCCACATCACTAGTTGTGGTAACATCTAATTCTCCGGCTCCCCTAAATTCTAAATCCTTTGCTGCTTGAATGCCGTTGATCGTAATAGGTTGACTATTATTAAGTGTAATCTTAATGTCTTTTGAACTATAAATGGTTGAATTACTTTGCAATTCGTATGTCCCTTTTTTAGTCGACAAAATAGTTGTCCCTTGAGCATCCGTTATTATCGTTGCATCGTAGCCCTTCAAATCTGTTCCACCCGTTAAAACAGCGTGAGCCTCTGCGTTCATTGGAATACTTAATGAAAACAGTGCTCCTGCCCCCATACATAAAAGACTTGTTTTTAACTTCACTTCTTTTCCTCCTAATTAACTCTATTATTTATTATTATATTGCTCAAATTCCATCCTCTGGTTTTATCACAACTAAAATAAATCACACTTATTCGTCAACTTACTCTTTCCCTAATCTGAAGCGGCCGTTGACTGCTAAATAACCGGGGTTTTAGTGACATATTTATGAACTGTCCCTAAAGATACCTCGCATTTTTCAGCAATTTGTCTCATAGATAATTTATTATCCGCATAAAGAAAATTCATCAGTTCAATTTTCTCCTTATCAATTTGCGGTCTTCCCCATACTTTGCCTTTGGAAGACGCCTTGACCATTTTGTCTTTAATTTTGTAACGTCCTACTTCTTTTTCCATGTTAACAACCACATTCAATATAAAACCAAAATCTCCTGAGGTAAAACTGTCCACACCATCATCTATAGAAATTAATTGAATCTTTTTCTCAGACAACCGGTTCATTAATTTGGCTAACTCTTTTGTCGTCATTAAAAACACTCTGAGATTAGACACAATTAACTTATCACCCTTCTTACTATTAGAAAGCATTTCATCTAATTCTCTATGGGGGGTTCTACTGTCAGTTTCTACCAAACAGTCTTCACATCGATAGTCTTTCATTTTCTCCATTTGTAAAAAAAGTGTCTCTGGATAATCTTTCCTCAAATAAGCGTAAACAGTCATTTTTTTCTCCCTCTCTACAAAATTGTTTTCACTGGTAATTAACGTCGTCCTAAGAAAAACTGAACAAGGCCTATAGCCATGAAAAAAACATGGGTATGAGTTACCCTATGTCTGTTCCTATCTCCTAATAAATGTAACGTCCACCTTACTTTCTCAAGAAGAAATTCCTATTTCCGAACAACTTAAATCTCAGACTTATCACTTAAACTCAGAGACTCCTGATTTTGATAGTGACTAAACTCTGGTAAGAGACTAGCTATTGGTAATAGTGCTCTAACCATAGCGTCAGACACTTAATGAGAGATTACACTAAACTATTGTTAGATTGAATGCCACTTTTTAGTTTCCTTACGGGTATATTTATAAACTAGAAATACGGTTTAATCACGTTAACAAACCAAAGTCGCCTTAAGATTACAAATGTAATCCAACTTTCCAAAAAACAATAGTTTAATATAAAGTTAGGACTAAGTCAACAAGAAAAATAGATATATATTTTGAACAACACAAAAAAACAACTGAAAATCCTTGTTATCAGCGATTTCAAGCGTTATTCATTAACATAATAATAATTGATCAATATTTATACAAATAATTATGATCATTTTCATTCTAATACGACAGGAGAATAAACATGGCCATTATTGGATATATGCGTGTTAGCACGCCCTCACAAAAATTTGATTCGCAACAAATCGCCATAGAAAAGTACGGAGTTGATAAAATCTATAAAGAGTATGCTAGCGGAAAAAAAGAAAATAGAAGTGAACTGAATCGGGCACTCAATAGCCTTCAAACGGGTGATACTTTAGTCATTTTTAAATTAGATCGCTTGGCTCGTCGAACCAAACATCTGCTCACTTTATTGGAATCCTTTAATCAACGGGGCATTCATTTTGTAAGTATTCAAAATCAAATTGATACCTCTACCCCCATGGGAAAATTTTTCTTTACTGTCATGAGTGCTTTTTCTGAAATGGAAGTTGAATTAATTAGAGAACGCGTCTTAGCTGGATTAGAAGCGGCAAGAGATAACGGAAAAACCTTAGGCCGACCAAACATGTCAAAAGAAGCGGAAAAAGCCATCAACCTATATTTAAATACAGATTTAACGACGGCAGCAATCGCAAAAAAATGTCACATCTCAGTCACGACCTTGTATAACTACTTACATTTGCACCAAATACCTAGAAAGCAAAAAAGTTCTAAAGAGGGTTATGTTAATCCTTCACCGCCTCAATAACGTTGAAACAATTCACAAGTTGCCATGCTATTTGTTACAGATCGATCAGATTCAGAACAGAATGACCGCACCATATTCGTAAAAATGAAGAAAGACAGGACTTTAGTCCTGCCTTTCAACCATTCCAATGACATAAGGAGCCATTAAAGTGATAGCCATGATTCTGTTATCTCACAGGTTTAACAAAATCTCGCCCCATATCTCCCGTGATTCTTAATCTCTTTTGACAAATTCGATTCCACTAAATGATCTATTAAAAGCTGAGCTCATCTAAATAAGTAAAGAAAGAGTTCTATTTAATGCTCTTAATATGACAAACTCATTATTGGTGCTGCATTTAGCTTAATTCTGCACAAATTATTTCGCCAAGATTATCTCTCTAATTTAACCACCGTCCCACTTGCCGTGACAACAATTAACATAATGTCCGAATTGATCAATTGACTGTAGTTCAGCCTCAACCCCACAATCCCATTGCCGCCCAACCGGTGAGCTTGTGCCTCCAACTCTTGAATCGCCCCTTCTCGTCCTAATCGGTACTCCTGTTCATAAGCACTGGATTTACCACCAAACATACTTTTGAGGCCACTTAAGGCATCTTTAAGCAAGTTCACTGAACGGACCTGTTCACTAAAAATAGCTGCTTTGTTTTCTAGTATTTTTTGACCGATAATCTTTTCCGTGGTTGTGATCTGCATCTTTTTCATCTCCTAATTGATTTTCAGTTGAATCGTATAACTCATTGTCTGACTGTATAATAACGATAATTGGACATTTTCTAATATAACCAAGGGAGCTTTCTTTGCTAAATGTTCCTTAACTAAGATATCAGACTTAAAGCTTTCGATCGCTTCATTGAACTGTTCATCTGATTCCGCTAGAAAAGTCAAGCTAGCATATAACCCTTGAGCTAATGGCACATCCCAGTCACTTGAATGACTCAGATAACCAACTTCTGGCCTCTCACTCATAAACTGACACAAATAGCCCATTTCTTCAAGGTTCGTCGCATCAAAATCTGCCATTTTACTGATTGCTTTCAGCTTAAGCTCAGTCCCATCTTCATCATCCTTTAAGAACTTAAAAAAGCGCGGCCCTTCTTCCATAAACACAATTTCATTTAACTTTGTCTGCTGGGCGTCAATCGTCTGAGAGAGAATCTCTCGGATAGTTTCTAACGCCTTGATTTGCTGCTCGATTCTCATCAATGAGGTGGCTAAATGATCACTTAGCTCCTCCTCTTCAAACATCTTCTTAATTTCATCGATTGAATGACCTAACTTCCTAAAAAAGAGAATTTGGTATAAACGGTAAACCTCTACCTCTGAAAAAAACTGGTAGCCATTTTCCTGTGTAAAGGCTGGTACTAATAACCCCTCCTTTAGATAGTGTCTCAAGGTATATTTCGTTATTTTAAATAGCTTGGCTAATTCGCCACTTGTTAAGTCAATCATTTTTACTCCTTTTGTAGACGCCTTGTCTCATGTGTATTTGAAATTCTTAAGAGTCTCATTGTGACTCTTAACTAAACCAATAGAATGATCTGTCTGATAATCTAATGCACTGCTACTATTTTAGAACTGGTGTTGATGCTCTTATCATACACCCTGTAGTTACCACACAGTCAATAATTATATCTATTATCTTGTAAATTCTCCTCTTACAAAAAATAACAGCATAAAAATTGACTAATCAGACTATTCAAAAGATAATAGTAATTAGATACAGATAACAAACGTATATAATAAAAAGAAACATATGGAGGGTTATTATGCCAAATAGAGGAAAATATAAAAAGATATTAGTCGGTATCGACAATTCAGAAAATGCTAGCAAAGCTTTTTTTGAAGCTGCTCATATTGCCAAGCGAAATGAAGCCGTGCTTTATGTCGTCCATGTCATTAATAATCTAGTAGGTTATTTAACAGATGATGCCCTAAGTCAATTAAAAGATGACGCCCAAGAATTAAGTCATAACTTAATTGCTCAAGCAGAAAATATCGGCTTTAGCAATATTGAAGTCATCATTCAAGTCGGTTCACCTAAACAGTTAATCACCCATACCTTGCCTAAAGAGCTAGGTGCCGAACTAATCGTCCTTGGGGCAACGGGCAAGCATCGTTTACAAGAGTCATTGCTAGGTTCCGTCCCTCACTACGCTTCAACTAATGCCAATCGCAACGTCTTAATTGTTAGACAATAAACAGACAGGAGTTAGTCCTATGAAAGAATTCGATGCATTTTTAGCTAAAATTGAACAACCCGATCAAAAAAAAAGAGTGACAGACGTCTTATCTTGGGTCAATGAGACCTATCCTGAGTTAGAAAGAGTCATCAAGTGGAACCAACCGATGTTTACCGACCACGGTACTTTTATTATTGGATTCAGCGTCTCAAAAAAACACTTTGCCATCTCTCCTGAGAGCGTCACACTCAAGCTTTTCTCTCAAGATATTGAAAAGACCGGCTATAGTTTCACCGAGAATATTATCCGCATTAACTGGGACCAACCAGTTGATTACGACTTACTAAAAAAGATGATTGACTTTAACATTGCCGATAAAGCTGAATTCACCCAATTTTGGAGATAATAGCCTAGCTATTGTCTCTTTTTTGTATCTAGAACAGGGCTTTCATTTCAGCTTCCAACTCAAATGTAGTATGATGGAGACAAAGAGTTAACGAGATAACTAGGTTAATTTAATCAACTAAGTATTAAGATGGGAGCACTTATGACACATATAAAGAAAAGAGCCCTTTCTTTTTTTCTACTTATTCTTTTTTCCTTACTCATGTTAGGGTTATTTTTTGATCTTTATCCATTGTTCAAACAAGTCATAAAGGACTCAGGGAATGAACAACAATTGGTTTCATATATCCATGCTTATGGCAGCAAAGGCGTCTTAAGCCTTGTTGGCTTACAAGCCCTGCAAGTCATCATGATGTTTTTCCCTGCAGCAGCTATCCAAGTCTTAGCTGGACTGTGTTATGGGGTTTTATGGGGGGCTTTAATAAGTTTAGCAGGTTATATTTTGGGAAATGTCTTAGTTTTTATTGGTGTTAGACAGTTCAAACAGACCTTTCCCTTGTTTTTTGATGATCCCATCAAAAAATCAAAAAAGATTTCTTTTTTTGATTTAAAGTCAATAAAAACCATGAAACAGCCTCAAGTATTGGTCTTTTTCCTCCACTTGATTCCCGGTATTCCAAATGGGATTCTCCCTTATCTTTTTGCGGAAACGAAGATAAAACTACGGACTTATTTAGTCAGCATGAGTCTGGCTAGCATCCCCTCAACCCTTTTAATGACTTGGTTAGGAGAGTCTGTCGTGAAACAAAATCCTCATTTGATCGTACTTATAAGCCTGCTGGTCGTCTTGCTATTAGGCATTAGTCTCTGTTTTAGAAAGCAAATTAAACTGAAAATTCAGAGACTGACACATAACTCTCAGCACTAATCACTTCTCGCTTAACTCACGTCAATCTAACTGGAAGAAGGTCATGTCATGAATATATATTATGTCAAAGATGAACAAGATATTGATAAAATGGCTCAAGATGAGCGTTGTTTTATCATCTGTAATCAAGAACACTTCAAAGTCATTAAAGAGCAGTTTAACCTTTTTAGAGCAGAGGAACACCGCCATGGTGATCAATTTGATTTGATTCATTTCAAACGGTATGTTGACCATGATGTCTTATCATTTTCCTTTTTTGAGTGGCTAAATCAAGGCTTTCAATTTGAAAAAGTTCAGCTATATATTAGCAAACAGTATGTTATTTTCATTTGTAATCAAAACAAAGCCCTTTGCGAATCTGTCATGGAGACCATTCAAACCGATCAGGACACCCAACCTAATGGGATGCCCACGCTAATTTTTATTTATTACAAGATTTTAGACCACATCTTATCAAACATGTTTTTATCATTGGAAATCTTTGAGAAGCACATGGCTAACATTGAAAATGGTTTATTAACTAAGGGGACCATTCATTTATTCGATGATATTGTAAAAGTTAAAAATCTGTCCTTTGAAGTCAAACGACACTTGCGATTGCTGACATATATTGGTGATGATATGGTGAGTGATGATAATAACTTGATTGCTGAAGCCAATATTAAATATTTCAAAAACATCTCCACCAAGATGAATCGGCTTTACGAGTTTGGCACTAGCTTACACACAAAATCAGAGCACCTAATGGATACCTATAACGCAACTGTTAGTGGCGAGACCAATGATTTCATTAATAAGTTAACCATCGTGACGGTTTTTGCGACACCAATCACGATTTTATCTGGAATTTATGGCATGAACTTTGTTAATATGCCAGAGCTTCGCTTTAAATACGGCTACTTTATTTTACTGGCTTTGGTGATTATCTCAGGGATTGGGATTTTCCGCTATTTAAAAAAATCAAACATGCTTTAATTAGCACTCAAAGAGGTAGCACTTTACTAATTAACGACCAGACAAAATTGACTTTGGCCTATTTTTGATTGATAATTAGTAGGTATTACGATTGACTAATAACTGGAGGTTTTACCATGGAAAGTAACGGAAAATATTCAAAAATATTAGTTGGAGTCGACGATTCCGAAAATGCTCAACGCGCTTTTTTAGAAGCTGCACATATCGCCAAGCGAAATGATGCCACCCTTTATATTGTCCACGTGGTCAATAATATTATGGGCTACTTAACAGAAGAGGCTCTCACTCAGTTGGAAGAGGACGGTCAAGAACTTTGTCGCAACCTACAAAAACAAGTGGAAACCCTTGGTCTTAAAGAAATGATTGTCATCAGTGAAGTTGGCTCACCTAAACAGTTAATTGCCAAAGACTTACCAAACATTTATGAAATAGATTTAGTCGTTTTAGGCGCCACAGGTAAACATCGCCTACAAGAATCCGTTCTGGGCTCACTCCCTCACTATGCGACCACTCACACAGAGTGTAACGTCTTAATCGTTAGACGTTAAAAAGAACACCTGATAACAGTGGCCTGTTATCAGGTGTTCTTTTATTTATGCTTTCGCCGTTTTTTAAGGCGTTGCCTTAACTGACGGTTTCTATTAATTAAGTACAAAATGCCTCCTAGTAACAGTAATAAAACCATTCCAAGTGCAATTAGCCACCAGCTTAGTCGTGGTTCTTTTTCATCTAAAGAGACAGCCTGCTTGTTAAGGCTCTTGGCCTTTTCTGCTTTAATGGTAAACGTCGGCTGACCTTCCCATTTTTTGTCGCCAGCTGTTACAACGACGTTAGTTGTATAAGTGCCTGCTGCAAAGGCTTCGCCTTCAAAAGGCACTTTATAATGAAACAAACTATTAGGAGCGATACTCAGTTGCTCATTTTTTCCTTCAACCACAGTCTTCTCATCTAAAAGTACCTGATACTCAATGGTCACCTCTTTCAAATAAGCTGCCCCTTTATTTTCAATCGCCACTTCAATTACATTCCGGGAATTAACTTGATTGGCTGCGGCACGTTCAATCTGCACATCAGGAGCTACCGCTGTTTTATCATTGTGCAACAAGACTGCAATCTCACGGGAAAAAACATTCTTAATATTACCTTCTACTTCCGCGTTAGAAACTTGTTCTAGATATAAGCCACCTGCCAGCACCCCTTTAAAGGCATTTTCTGGCATCTTAACCATCATCTCAATATCTTTGCTTTGATTAGCCTCAATCCGAATAACCTGCTCACTTAAGGTCACAAGCTCTTCTATATTGGCCGGTGCTGAGGCGGATTTGTCTTCGTTAATCCCAGAGTATTCAATCACCCCAATATTATTGGTGATCGCTCGGTTAAAAGAAGCTTTTAACTCAATCTCAGCCTCACTTTTATTCGTTAGGGTCACCACTAATTTTTCTTCTGAATTTGGTTGTAACAAGAGATTAAAATAAGTCAAGTTTTTGTCGATCTGACTTTCCGGTAGATGCGCCCTTGCATCAAAGGTGTCCAGCGACTGGGCTAAACTAAGTTTTGGATAACAAAAAATAATAACGATCAAAAAAATAACAACTACAATGAAACCAACAATTGAATCCCTGGTCTTCATGATTTTCCACTTCCTGTCCCCTTCAATTAAAATAATGGCTAAAACTTAAGGATTCATAGAAAAAATAGATTAAGGGGTAGCTGATAGTGTCCAGTTGAGCGTCGTTTGATAATTAAGGCCTTTTTTCACAGTGGTTTTCGGCACAGCTAATTCAAATTTAGTTAGAGGTAATGAGGTTTCCCCATTCCCCTCTGTTACTTTAGCCGATAGAACATTTGCAGTTGTGTTAATATCCAGAGTGACTTTCTTGCCACCGAAGCCTTCACCAGTTGGCGTTACAGACAAGTTATTGGTTACGGCTCCCCCTGTAATAGATAAAGCTGCCGCTGTTAAAGTATCACTCCCTCTGGCAAATTGGGCTGCCTGATTGACTTTAACAGACCAACCAGCAGAAGTTCCGCGATTATCACTGACGTTAATCGCTCCCGTTGTGGCAGTTGAGGTCTGAACCCCGTCATCGGTAGCGACCCATGTTTCATCTACTTTGGATTGGATTGGGTGATTACCAAAATTCAAGTTATCCGGTAAGACCGCACTTCCATCAAGGGATAATGTACCAGCCGTATAATCCACTGTACCAGTTGTCGCCTTATCTGCAAAGGCAGTTGTTCCTATTACTAAACTTGATCCAATAAGTAACGTTGATAATACTACTGTTTTTTTCTTAATCATCTTATTTCCCTCCTGTTTTTAATATATAACAAGCAACTGTTATGACGCCAACACCGATCAGTGTCAGAAGATAATCAGTTGTCTCATTGGTTTGAAGTAATGGTTGTTTTGTCTGTTTAGGCACTTGCTCTGCCACAGACTGACTTGGCTGAGCAGGTACTGTCGAACTTTCAGATGTGCTAGTACTTTCCGTTTCCGTTGTTTCATAATACTGAATATTCCCTTGGGTCACAGCCGCCAGTCCGTAAGTTGGGAATGAACACAAGATAAACAAACTGCTGACTGCCAAGTAGTAAACACTTTTCTTAAACAAGCTCCTTTCCCTCCTTTAAGGGCTATCTGAAATGGTCCACACAAGTGTTGTTGAATACCTGCCAACGGTTTTTTTAGTGTTTTTAGGGACTAATAACTCAAATTTTGACAAATCCAAACTGGTTTTGCCAGTAGCCGTTGTATTACTGACCGTTAAGACGTCCTTCTGTACATTTGTGCTTAACTGAATAGCCGACTGGCTAATACTTGTCAGTGAAGCTGGTGGAAAATCCGACACTAAGGCCCCACCCGACACCTTAAGAATGGGCGTCGCCATACTTTGGGAACTATTTAGCCAGTTTTGAGACTGTCGCACCTTAAGCTGCCAATTTTTGGCACCGACTCTCGTATCGGTAATCTCCACCTTGCCGGTTGTTGTCAGACCATTATTCAACGCCGTAAACTGTTCATCAAGCTTAGTCTGAACTGTATGTGAGCCAAAATCCAAGTTATCCGGTAATAAAGTTTGGTTCCAGTCCTGCCGTTCCCCTCTAAAATAAAGATAATTGACTCCCTGTCCCTGGCTTAACAGATTAACGTCAATCAAAGTGGAACGAATCACTGTTCCATTTAGTTTGGCATCAACATCGGCAGTCATACTGCCCGGCCCGGAAACCAGTGTTGGCATGGTAATCGTGGTTTTCCCCAAGACTGAGGCATCAGCTAATTGCTGGACCCCAGACCCTGCCCCAGTAAGTGCCGGAACTACATTTGTGATGGCAGTTACCACTGGCCCCTTGACTAGACTTAAGGCTGCGTTGGCCGCTAGTGCTGTTGCAATTCCCACCACGCCAGTTCCCGTCACATTGAGACTTCCCACTGCATTGGATAAATTGGTTAAAATCGTGGACAGACTTGAAGCCAAAATTGGCCCAATCCCATCATCAATTGACACACTCAAAGTTCTGCCATCAGTACTGAGGGTCAGGGGACCATCAAAGTTTGTCTGACCAAAGTTACCAAAACTATTAAGCAAGGCCAATTGCTTATTTACTTCAGTAAAATTTAAGCTTACCCCAACCAAGCTACCGAGAAGACCATTTGTAATGTCTCCTAGCGTTTTCACTAAATTATTAACCGCTGTCAAGGTAGCATTTAGAACTGCTACCTTGGATAAATCAACTACCAGTATGGTGTTAACATGGGCCTGACCGTTAGCCTTAACCTTATTAGCCAACTGACTTGGCATCACTAAAACACCGTATTTTTTTCCCGTTAAGGTCGCAGACACGTTCGCTAAACTCTCACCGGTAATCGTGAAAGTAACAGGTTGATTAAGAGTCGCCGTGGGCCAGCGATTTGTACTTGTAGTTCCACTAGTGTTGGCCGTCTTGATATCCGATAATATCTCAACAGTTAAGACGTCTGCAAAGACAGGTTCCAGAAAATATGGGACATACATACTTGATAGCAGGACTGCCAGACACCCGACTAGCAGTCGACAAAAAAACAGCTTCATTTCACTTACAACAACTTTAAAATAACTTGATTTAACCATCCCTCCTTTATCTATCACCTATTTTCACCTTCTCTCTCAAGTTGCTCCATCACCACTCACCATCAATTATAAGACAAAAAGTTCATTATAACTAACGATAAGATAACTAAAAACGGATTCGATAACTTTTAAATACATATCTATCATTCTCGAACTATTAGAAGACTTAGCTATTCGGCATTATTAAATAACACAATTTAAACATCATAACGTTCCTTTAAAAAACGAGCTAACTAGGTAAAACCCAAACACCATCTCCTGTCTTATAAGGTTTTATTTCCACTCCCCAATAAAGGTTACCTTTAAAAGACACTACCATCGGCCTCTTTTTGGCCCATCTTTTAAGATGTATCGTTTTGCCCCCTTTTCAATACGATCAGGGGAATCATCCAAGTCCGTTTCCCAGGGATAAAAACCATCCTGATCCTTTTCAAAATACAGATCAATTTCCTGATCCCGCTCTTCCTCACTTAAGTGTCGGTGACGATGTCGATTCACCAGATAGCTAATTGAACCAATCAGAATCACACCTGCTAGAGCCCAAAAGCGAATGACACCTATGGGTGAAGCTAATAATGTATGAAGCATCTCTTGCCCTCCCCTTTCTCAAGCACCTTATCCTAGCTTTAACTTGTCAAGCGTGCCAATAACAGGTCACTTGCCTTATAAAAATCACTGTGAGAAACCGACCCTTTTAACAACACATAGGAGTCGTCTTCCAAACTGCTTTCGATTCGATCTAATAGTTCTTTTAAATTGCTGCACCATTTTTTTTGTAACTCTTTAGGTAATTGAGCCAGAACCGGCAACATGTTTTCACCATAACCGATTACCATATCGGGATCAGCGTTGACAATATCCGCAATCAACTTTAAGTGTGTTTGTTCTGCCGACTCACCTAAGTCGGCTATTTGCCCTAAAACTAAAATACCATTGCCTTTATAAGCATTTTTCCGTTCTTTAAAGATACTAATGGCATTACTCATTGAGGGCAATGACGCATTGTGAGTATCATCGACAATATCTACCCGATCCCCATTTGATAATTTAAGCCGATGGGTTTCCAAAATTTTCGGTAACGACTTAAAGGTCTCAAAGCGATCTTTGACTTGTTCAATCTCAAAACCTAAACTGTCCATCATCAACAAGGCTGCTAACGAATTTTGAATCAGACCGTCACTGCCAATGTTTAAGCGATACTGATAGTCTTTATCTTGGTAATGAATGTCAATCACTGAGGAGTATTTATCATTTTGGATTTTTTTTACGTACATATCTGCCTGAGGCTTGGTCAAGCTATAGGTTTTAATTTGCTGAGTGTGGGCCTTAGCTTCGGCTTCCAATATGGCAAATTCCTCTTCCCCCATATCATGATTAATGATTGCCACGCCTTCAGATGTCAAGCCTTTAAAGATGTTTTTTTTGTGTTTCGCCACATTTAGGGTGGTGTGAAGGGTACTTAAATGGGCTTCGCCAATCGACGTCACTACGGAAATAGTTGGCTTAATCAAAGGTGTCATGGGGCCTTTTCCTTTAAAATTTAAGGCGTTCAGTGAGACTTCTAAATTAAGAATATCCGGCCCTTGGCTCAATTTACTTAAGTATAGAGGCATAGCGAATCGTGTATTGTGATTACCACGATTAGACAAGACCACTTTGTCCTCACCAATTAGATGCTCGACCATTAAGCGCGTGGTACTTTTCCCTGCTGAACCGGTAATAGCGATAACAGGCCCTGTAAATTGTTCACGTAAATAGTCAGAAACTTCGTACATAAACTCCCAGATATTTGGCACTATAAATTGAATTAAAGTCGGCTGATTTTCAATCGGCGTCTCTGTCACCAACAACCCGATTTCTTTTACATGTGGCATGATCTGCTGGTTGCCATTGGTCCAATGAACGTGTCTATCATTATTTATTTCTGTTCGCCGTTCTTGAGAAACGGCTAAAAATGCAGTGTGAGAAAGCGTTTCTTTCGTTAAAAACTGCTCCTGGTATTCAAAATTGCTGATTGACTGTGCCACTACCTGTTCCGGATGTAGAAAATACCCTTTAAACTGCTTGAACTCTTTCAGCTTAAGACCTCTGTCTTTTTGAGAGACCTCATAGCTGTTGATTAATCCTGATAAGAAATGTTCAGCATCATCAATTCTCATGCGGAAACGATCATGGCGAGTATAAAAACCGCCCTCAATCACCTTAGGTTCCTTAAAGTACATGCCATTTTCAGGGAACATCACCCCTGTTGTTACTTCATGATAGGTCCGTAAGGCCATGACTTGTCTAATGCGTTCTTTAACTTCTTTGTAATCTTCCTCAGACTTGAACAATTCCATGCAAAAGTCCTGATAGCCTAATTCATCCACCATTCTAACAGCTGCTACTAGTAGTTCCAGCATGGTTGGGTAAGCCGTGTCTCGTTTTTCAATAAATGACAAGTTGATTAAGACATTTTTTAAACCAAATTCAAAGTACTCTTTTTTAGGTTTGTATTTGATTAATTCATTCACAGAATAACTAAGCCAGTGATCGTGGTAACGTTCATAACGGTTGTCAATAAAATGATTAATTAATTTTTCACCTACAACTAAAATTCCCGGTTGTTGCAACAGTTCATAGGATCTTACCAAACTGAATAAGGCTTCACCATCGTAATAAATAATCCGAAACTTCTCTTTGACCTGTAAGTCTTGATCAAAGACATGAGTGGTGTTTCCCTGATCGTCAATAAATAAGCGAGACATGCTTTTCACCAATGCTTGCAGTAATTTTTCAAAGCGTTTGTCCTGAGTCACCGACTGGTATTTGGCAACGGCTAAGATGGCTGTCGCTTGAGCACCTAGTTTGTATTCAATCTCACCACTTAAATTATCTTTAATTAAAAAATAACCATTTGTATGGACGCCTAATTTATTCAACCCCCAGCGCAGTCCCGTACAGATATCAGCAAATTTCTCTGAATGACCACTGAATTCCACTGCTTCCAATAAGGCGTAAAGGGATGAAAAATGACGAACAGAGTTATACCCTTTAATCGGTTGATTATACGTTGGATAATAGCCGTAAATAAATTTGCCATCGCCTTGTAGTTGACGCATCAGGTAATCCTCGCCCTTTTTTATGACCGCAGGCAACTCACTGGTAATACTTTCTTTTCCAAATAATCTGACCTCATTACCATTGCCATAGTTTTCAAGGGGGATAATTTGGTGATGTTCAATGAAAAATCCTTGTGTCTTAAATAAGCCAAAGGTACTGGTTTTTAGGTAATTAAGGGATGGTTCTAAGATGTTGTACTTACGATTAACATAACCTGCGTAGTTGCGTTCATCGATTTCCAAATTAGGTAAATTGAAGCCCATTTTGTGATTTTTATCTGGCTTTAGAATGGCATTTCCCACCAATTCCTCTTTTAAAAAGAGATGCGGCCGAGAGCCTTTAATTCGAAAACCACGATTGATATAATTATTCCGCTTGATCGATAAAAAATAGCGGGTCAACTCCTCATAATTAAGGGGTTTCTCCTCTGTGATTAAATCCACTCTCAACCAGTTTGGTAAGGCGATAAATTTTGCTAATTTCTTCTCTAGCTTCAGCCAAGCTTTATCAAATGTGCCACCTTCCACTTCGAAAACAGCGGCCCTTGTATTGCCATCTGAAGCAGACGCAACCAGCGTATAAGTCTCTGTCCCAACATTAATTGCTTGTAATTTATCCTTTAACTGTCTCAAACTCTCTCTGCCTTTGATGTCCATCTTCAAAACCCCTTTTCTAATGAATGATTGTTCTCATGTCTTTCTTAGGTGTTATGAAAGTGCTAGAAACCGTCACATTCTAACACTTTCATAACACCCCCTAAAAGCTGTCATAAGCTTTTAGGGGGAATCTTAGTTAACTTCTTTTTCTTTTGGAATCTTTTTTACGTTTATACAACGTCGCACCGGAAAGGAAGGTCAGCACTGCCCCTATAACACCCGTTGACGTTGACACTGCTTCAGAAGTTTGAAGCAAGTCTCCTCTTTTCACCGGTGTTTTTCCTTGGCCGCCTGAGTTCGACGCGTTATTGACGTAAATCACTTTTGGATCTTTGTCTGGATCTGGTTTTGGCTTAACGATTGGATCAGGTCCATCACCATCTGCATCAGCGTCAGCATCCGCATCGGCATCCGCATCGGCATCAGCGTCGGCATCGGCATCCGCATCAGCGTCGGCGTCAGCATCCGCATCTGCATCGGCATCCGCATCAGCGTCGGCGTCAGCATCAGCATCAGCATCTGAGTCTCCATCTGCGTCGGCATCTGAATCACTATCTGAATCAGAATCACTGTCTGAGTCACTATCTGCGTCAGCATCTGTATCAGAATCTGAATCAGTATCGGAATCAGCATCCGCATCGGCGTCGGCATCGGCATCAGCATCCGCATCAGCATCCGCATCGGCATCGGCGTCGGCATCGGCATCTGCATCAGCGTCAGCATCCGCATCCGCATCAGCGTCAGCATCTGCATCGGCATCGGCGTCAGCATCGGCGTCGGCGTCAGCATCCGCATCGGCATCCGCATCGGCGTCGGCATCGGCATCGGCATCGGCATCGGCGTCAGCATCGGCATCCGCATCCGCGTCAGCATCGGCGTCAGCATCGGCATCAGCGTCAGCGTCGGCATCCGCATCCGCATCAGCATCCGCATCAGCATCCGCATCAGCATCCGC